>NZ_JBEXUS010000020.1:0-105872 GCF_040614455.1 Nocardia sp. NPDC005978 | reverse complement strand
GATCCCGGGCCGTCCGCGCCACGCACCCGAGCCCGCCGGGCGGTCCCGGCTCAGGAAGCCACGGCCGACCCGACCCCCAGCGCCTTCAAGCTCGCCAGCAGGAAGTCGTTCACCAGGTCGGCCCGCTCGAGCTGTACCAGGTGCCCCGCACGCGGAACCTCCACCACCGCACGCAGATCCGTGAGACTGGCCCGCAGCGTCGCCAGCGGGTCACGCCCGCTGAACCCCTCCATATCCGGGTCGTTCTCGCCGTACAGGAAGAACGCGGGCACCTCCACCTTGGCGTCGGCGAACGCGGCGGTCAGCTCCCAGTTCCGGTCCAGGTTGCGGTACCAGTTCAGCCCGCCGGTGAACCCGGTCCGCTCGAAATCCGCGACCAGGGTGTCGAATTCGGCCTGCGAGAGCCACGGCCAGGGCAGCGGCGGAGCCTCGGGCAGCACATCCAGGTAGCCCAGCCCGGGCGGGTTCTTCCAGGTGTCGAGGTAGTGGTACTCGCCGCTGAGCGAGTAGTAGACCCGTGCCAGGAACCCGCGCGGATCGGCGGCCAGTTCGGCGTCGGCGACCCCGGGCTCCTGGAAGTAGGACAGGTGCAGGAAGTGCTTCTCGGCCGCACGCGTCCAGAACGCCGACGGCGGGCGCGGCGGGCGGGGGCTGAACGGATTGTTCAGGACCGCGACCCCGGCCACCCGCTCGGGCGCGCGCAGGGCCAGTTCCCAGACCAGCTGCGCGCCGAAGTCCAGGCCGACGAACACGGCCTTGTTCGCGCCGATGTCGTCCAGCAGGGCGAGCAGATCGCCGATCACGGCCTCGTTGGTGTACGCGGCCGGGTCCGCGGGCGCATCGGTCCGCCCGTAACCGCGCAGGTCGGGCGCGATGGCCCGGTAGCCCGCGGCGGCCAGCGCATCCAGCTGGTTGTGCCACATGAACCAGGTGTGCGGGAACCCGTGACAGAAGACGACCGGAAACCCTTCCCCCTGCTCGGCGACGTGCATCCGGATGTCCCCGGTATCCACCGTCCGATGCGTCAGCTCCACTGCTGCCTCCAATTTCTAGAACACGTTCCTATTTCAAGGTAGTGTCCAGAGGTCGTGAGCGAAATACCCAAGATTCTCGCCGGTCGGGTCGCCGTGGTGACCGGAGCCAGCCGTGGCATCGGCAAGGGCATCGCCCTGGAGCTGGGCGCGGCCGGTGCCACCGTCTATGTCACCGGCCGCACTACCACGCCCGGGCACCTGCCGGGGACCGTGGGCGGCACCGCCGCCGAAATCGACGAACTCGGCGGCACCGGCGTCGCGGTGGTCTGCGACCACAAGGACGACTCCGCGGTCGAGAAACTCTTCGCGCAGATCCGCGACGAGCACGGCCGCCTCGACGTGCTGGTCAACAACGTCTACAACGCCCCCGGCTCGGCGCGCTGGATCGGCCGCAAGTTCTGGGACGTGCCGCCCAAAGCCTGGGACGAGGGCTTCGACATCGGCGTGCGATCGCACTATGTGGCAAGCGTTTTCGCCGCGCCCCTGCTCATCGAATCGGGCGGGCTCATCGTGAACGTGTCCTCCCCCGGCGCGCAACGCCAGATGCACAACGCCGTCTACGGCGTGGGCAAGGCCGCGGTGGACCGCCTGACCGCCGACTTCGCCCACGACCTGGCCGATACCGAGGTCACCGCCGTCTCCATCTGGCCCGGCATCGTCAATACCGAGCTGCTGCAGATGGTTCCGGCCGACGCCGAGGGCCGCCGCATCGTCACCCTGCCCGGCGAGGGCTCCTTCGATCTCGACACCGCCGAGACCCCGCGCTTCCCCGGCCGCGCCGTGGTCGCCCTGGCAGCGGATCCGAACCGCAAGGCGCGCACCGGGAAAGCCTGGAAGGTCGCCGACCTCGCCGGGGACTACGGCTTCACCGATATCGACGGCCGCGTCCCGCGCGCCGACTGACCCCCACATCCGTTCCAGCACAGAGGAGTACAGCAAGTTATGCGACGCGTTTTCGTCGTCGGCGTGAACATGACGCCGTTCGTGAAGATCGGTTCCCGCGAGTGGACCTACCCGCAGATGGTCGCCGAGGCCGTCAACGGAGCGCTCGGCGACGCCGGTGTGACCTACGACCAGGTGCAGCGCGCCGCCGTCGGGTACGTCTTCCAGCCGTCCGCGGCCGGCCAGCGTGCCCTGTACGACGTTGGCCTGACCGGCATTCCGGTGGTCAACGTGAACAACAACTGCGCCACCGGCTCCACCGCGCTCATGCTCGCTCGCGAATGGGTCGGCGCCGGCATCGTGGACGTGGCCCTGGCGGTCGGCTTCGAGCAGATGACCAAGGAGTCCATGGCGGGCCCGGCCACCCGGCCCAAGGCCACCACCGTGGATCACCACCTGGCCGTCATGCGCGAGCACTACGAGTTCAGCCAGGCCCCGATCACCACGCAGTTCTTCGGCAACGCCGCCATCGAGCACATGAAGCAGTACGGCACCACGCCCGAGCAGCTCGCGGCCGTCGCGGTCAAGAACCACGAGCACTCCACGCGAAACCCGTTGGCGCAGTTCCAGGACGCCTACACCCTGGAGCAGGTCCTCGGCGACAAGCCGGTGCACGGCCCGCTCACCCGCTCGCAGTGCTCACCCATGTCCGACGGCGCGGCCGCCGCCGTCGTGGTCAGCGAGGAGTACGTCAAGGCGCACGGGCTCGAGGACCAGGCCATCGAGATCCTGGCCCAGGAACTGGCCACCGACGACGGCACCTCGTTCTCCACCGGTTCCATGATCGACGTGGTCGGCGCGCCCATGACCCGCGCGGCCGCCTCGAAGGTGTTCGCCGCCTCCGGCGTCGGCATCGGCGAGGTCGACGTCATCGAACTGCACGACTGCTTCACCATCAACGAACTCATCACCTACGAGGCGCTGGGCCTGTGCGGTGAGGGCGAATCCGGCGCATTCGCCGAATCCGGCGCCACCACCTACGGCGGTCGGGTAGTGGTGAACCCCTCGGGCGGGCTCATCTCCAAGGGGCATCCGCTCGGCGCCACCGGCCTGGCCCAGGCCACCGAACTGTCCTGGCAGCTGCGCGGACTCGCCGGCGACCGGCAGGTCGCGGGCGCGCGCACCGCCCTCGCGCACAACCTGGGCCTCGGCGGAGCGGTGGTCGTCACCCTCTACCGCGGCTACAACGCCTGACCAGAACCCATCGCTCGGAGCGGAGACAGCAATGACCACCATCGATCCCGACACCCGGCTGCGGATGCCCGTGCACAACGGGCACGCGCTCGTGTCCGGACTGCGCCGCCACAAGAACCGGCCGGTGCTGACCCTGGGTGACACCGTGCTCACCGGCGGCGAGGTCCTGAAGGCCATCAGCCGCTACATCGACGCCTTCGCCGAACACGGCGTGGTGTCCGGGACCCCGATCGGCGTGCTCGCGCTGAACCGCCCCGAGGTGCTGTTCACCATCGGCGCGGGCCAGATCGCGGGCCACCGCCGCACGGCGCTGCACCCCATCGGCGGCCTGGACGATCACGCGTACGTGCTCGCGGACGCGGGCATCACCACACTCATCCTGGATCCGCTGCCCGCATTCGTGCAGCGCGCCCGCGAACTGGTCGACCGGGTGCCGGGCCTGAATCGTGTCCTGGTGCTCGGCCCGGTGCCGGACGAGCTGTCCGACGTGGGCATCGACCTGCTCGCCACGGCCGAGAAGTTCGAGCCGCGTCCGGTGCAGGCCGTCGAATTGCGGCCCGACGACGTCATTTCCATCGCCTACACCGGCGGCACCACCGGAAAGCCCAAGGGCGTCATCGGTACGTCGCAGGCCATGGCGACCATGACGCAGATCCAGCTCTCGGAATGGGAGTGGCCCAAGCACCCCAAATTCCTGATCTGCACGCCGCTTTCGCACGCGGGCGCGGCGTTCTTCCTGCCGGTGGTGCTGCTCGGCGGCCAGTGCATCGTGCTGCCGCGTTTCGAGCCCGGAGAGGTGCTGCGGGCCATCGAGGAGCACAAGATCAGCTCCACGATGCTGGTGCCGTCCATGCTGTACGCGCTGCTGGACCACCCGGATTCGCACACCCGCGACCTGTCCTCGCTCGAAACCGTGTACTACGGCGCGGCCGCCATCGACCCGAATCGGTTGCAGGAGGCCATCGATCGCTTCGGGCCGATCTTCGCCCAGTACTTCGGGCAGTCCGAGGCGCCCATGGCGATCAGCTACCTGGGCAAGGACGAACACGACAAGGCGCGCCTGGCTTCGTGCGGGCGGCCGTCCACCGCGATCCGAGTGGCGTTGCTGGACAAGGACGACAACGTCGTCGAGCCCGGTGAGGTCGGCGAGATCTGTGTGTCCGGGCCGCTGCTCGCGGGCGGGTACCTCAACCTGCCCGAGGTGACCGCGGAGACCTTCCACAACGGCTGGCTGCGCACCGGCGACCTGGCCCGCCAGGACGAGGACGACTTCCTGTTCATCGTCGGCCGCAGCAAGGACATGGTCGTCACCGGTGGGTTCAACGTCTTCCCCCGCGAGGTGGAGGACGTGGTGTCCGAACATCCGAAGGTCCGCAACGTGGCCGTGGTCGGCGTGCCGGACTCGTACTACGGCGAGGCCGTGACCGCGGTGGTCGTGCTCGATCCCGAGACCGCGGGCGACGCGGCCGCCGTGGAGACCGTCATCGCCGAGGTGCAGGCCGCGGTCAAGCAGCGCAAGGGTTCCGTGCAGGTGCCCAAGCACGTGCTGCTGGTCGAGGAGCTGCCGCTGACCGGACTCGGCAAGCCGGACAAGAAGGTCATCCGGGTGCTCGCGGCCGAACGCCTCGGGCTGGCGTGATCGCCCCGGCCTGACCGGCCGTCCACTCTCGGGCCGAGCTGCCGAAAGGCGCTCGGCCCGAGTCGTTCACGCCTGATCCGCGCTGGGCGGCCCGAGGCGCAGCGCGCGCACCTGCCGTACGCCGCGGCGCACGCTCACCGCGCCCGTCTCCACCACGGCCCGAGTCACGAAGTGCCCCAACGCCGTCGCGGCGAACACCGCCGCGATGAGAATCGGCGCCCACTCCCAGGTGAGAGCGAGCACCATGCGCTCGAGGGTGCCCACCGGCTCCACGACCGGCTCCCAGCTGTTGAGCCGCACCCAGCGGCCCAGGAAAACGCCCACGGCGCACAGCAGATGGACCGCCAGCGTCACCGGAGTCCGCCACCGGCCCCAGCCCCGCTGCTCCAGGAACCGGCCCAGCTCGGCCAGCACCAGGTAGTACGCGAGGAAGCCCGAAGCGATGAACGCGACGTACACCGGCAACACCGTCGACACGACCGGGCCGTCCCCGACCGCCCGCACGGTGTCACGCAGATGCACGAGATCGGTCACCACGTAGGGCGAATTCGGCAGGAACAGCAGCAACAGCACCGCGCCGCCCCACCATGCCGGCGACAGCCGCCGGTCCTTGCGCCCCGCCCAGCGGAACACCACGAACGCCAGACCGACTGGAATCCAAGCCAATACGGTATTCCAGCTCATCCACCACAGATCACGGCGCAATACCCCCACGAGGCTCGGCGCGACCGCATCAACCAAGTCCATCGCTCCATCATGCACGGCCCCCGACCCCGCGCCCGGGAATTTTCCGCAACGCCGCAGTGCGAACGCCGTCCCCGCACACCCCGCCCAGCACAAGTAGCCCGGGTGTCGCCACTGCGACACCCGGGCTACTTACCCAGCTTATGAGGTCAGGAGAACTTGATTTCCAGGCCGATGCCGAGAATCGAGATCAACCAGATGACGCCGACGAACACCGTGATCCGGTCGAGGTTCTTCTCGACAACGGTGGAACCCGACAGGCTCGACTGCACACCGCCACCGAACAGGCTGGAAAGACCTCCACCCTTGGCGCGATGCAACAGCACCAGCAACACCAGCAGGACGCTGGTGATGATCAGGAGGATATCCAGGAACATGCGCATTCCACGGATAATACGCGGTCGTCAGGGGGACAATCGCCAACCCCCCTGGGGACGCGCACGTGGTTTCGGGGCGGGCGGTTTGTGGTGGGGAGGGCGGCGGGCGGGGGTCGAGAGGTATCAGAATTCGCACGTGCGTTCGAGCTAGCTGGAGCTCGCCGTGGGCGTGCGTCAGTGGGCCCGGTTCGGGTGGTTCCACGGGTGCGCCCGGAGCGGGCGTGGGCATGGTGGCATCACATCACGGGAGTCACCGAACGGTGTTGTGGCAAAGTTTCCGAGCGTTTCTGAACCATCTTTGTGTCTGAATACTGTTGTATCACAATGTAATTCGTCTATGCCTGCTTGCTATTGAGGAGTAGAATAAGGGTATGAATTCGGGAGGGGAATCCAGCATCGCGCACCGTGTAGATGAACACGGTGTCGTGGTCGAAGGACTTCTCGAATCACCCCTGTATTCCTCATCCGATGACCAGGTCATCGAGATGATGCAGAAGCTGGAGGAGGACTACCGCAAGCTCGAAGCGGTGAAACAGCGCTTCGCTCTCGAATGCGCGGCCCGGGGACTGCCCGCCCGGGCCGGGATCAAGAGCCCGATCGTATTCCTGCAACAAACGCTGCGGATCTCCCATTTCGACGCGGCGGCCCGAGTGCGCAACGCGGACCGGCTCTCCACGGTGTCCGAAGGGACGTTCCAGCGGCCACCGGTGTTCCCCCACATCGCCGCCGCTCAGCGTGCGGGAGAGATCTCCGCCGAGCACGTGGAGGCGATCGTGAAGGTCCTGGACCGGATTCCTGCCAGCGTGGAGCCGAACCTCAAGGAACTCGCCGAGAAGACGTTGACCGACTTCGCGCGCACCGGCGACCCCAAAGGGGTGACCCAAGCCGGTATCCGAGTCCTGGCCTACGCCGACCCCGATGGGGTGTTGACCGCGGACACAGACCGCCAGCGGATGCGCGGCATCGTCATCGGGCGTCAACGCGCTGACGGGATGTTGCCTATTACGGGTCTACTCACCCCGGAGTTGGGTGCGGTGTTCCTGCCGATGTTCGCCAAGTTCGCGCGCCCCGGCATGTGCAACCCCGATGACCCCGAAAGCCCGCACACCACGGCCGAACTCAGGATCGATACCGACACCGAGACCGACGACAGTGACGCCGATGCTGCCACCGTCGCTGCGCGTGCGGTGCTGCGAGCTGCCGCCAAGCGCGATCACCGCTCCGAAGCGCAGCGCAATCACGATGCGCTGCTGCGGTTCCTGCACCCCGACATGGGACCCACCAAACTCGGCTACCACCGCGGGCTGCCGGTCTCCACGGTCGTCACCATGCGGTTGACCGACCTCGAACAGCGCACCGGCATCGCCACCACCGCCACCGGCGGGACGCTGTCGATCACCGAAGCTTTGAAACTGGCCGAGGGGTCCACCCCCTACCTGCTGGTGGTCGACGCCAATGGCCGCCCGCTGCACCTCTCGCGCGGGCAACGCCTCGCTTCTGTGGCACAGCGCCTGGCGCTCACCGCCGTCGAACGAGGGTGCACCCGCCCCGGATGCGACGCCCCCGCCACCCTCTCCGCCGTGCACCACATCAAGGAATGGGCCGATGGCGGCGAAACGGACATAGAGAACCTGACGTTCGCGTGCGATGCCTGCCACGCCTTGATCAATGCCGGCCCGAACGGCTGGAAAACGATAGTGATGCCCGATGATTCGGAGCATCCCAGCAAGACCGGATGGATCCCGCCACCGCATATCGATCCGGCTCGTAGACCCCGGGTGAATTTCCGTCATCACCCACGCGTTCCGAGTCCTTCAGGGATCCCGGGTATTCCGACTCGGCGACTCTGCTAGAGCACTGCCTCCAGCGGGAGCCAAAACCCAAAACTCAAGAGCGGCATCGGTGTTCACTCCAGTGGCCGACGTAGCCCAACACCGAACCCATCCCTCGGCTTCCAGCGCGGTTCGGGAGAACAAGTAAGAACAACGCGGCAATGCTGGTTACCTCGCCTGCCGTACCCGACCTCGGCCCCCCAGCCGGGAGCCTGTTCGCCCTCCCAGCCTGGCTGGATGGCCGTGGGAACCTTCTCGAGCCCTACAGACACAAGATCCGTCATCGCTGAATGCTGGTACTGCCCTAGTGGGTGATTGTGTTGAGCGGTAATCCATTCGAGGCTTGCTCGTACCCCCACCGGTGGTGGATCACATTTATCGGCCCGGTAGGGCCGGTACCGCCGTCGAGGCTCCCAACCCGGCCACGCTGGTATTCCGTCATCCAGGCTGCTCTTTCTCCGGTAGGTCACCCAACCGCAGCCGAGTTCCCCACCGCGCAACGCTGGTATCTCGTTATCCAGTCGTCCTCGAACGCAACCAGGCACCCAACGCTCCGGTACCCCCTGAGACTCAGCCACGCATACCCAGGAACCCCTCACACGAATTACATCACTGCAGTTCCCCCGCTGAAACACACATTTCGAGATACACCCACATTCCCCGACTCTTTCGCCGAATTCCCGGCATACCATGGAATCTGTCATTCGTACTGGATTCGAGATGCCATGGCGTGTCACGGCGAAAGGTACAGAAATGCGATTCCAGCGCTCAGCTTCGATTCTGATCGGCGCGACTTTTGCTATTCCGGCTCTGACCGGCCTGGCAACCACCGCAAGTGCCGACTTCGTGGTCGGCGGCTGTTACGGCGGCCAGCTGACGACAACCAATGTCCCGGGCGGCGGCAGCGTCGGCATGGACACCAATGTCACCGGCGGGCTCACCGATTGCGGGTTGCCCGGCATCAGCGGCGGCATGCTCAATGTCCGCTACCCGTTCAACGTCGTCACCGGCAGTAATTCCGGCACCGGCGCAGGCGGCAACCCCGCCAATGGCACTATCGCCTGGTCGGACGGCTCGGTCAGCGTGCTCTCCGGCAACTGGGTCACATCCCCCGTGGGCCAGAATGCGATCAGCACTTTCGGCGTGCTGAGCGGTCCCGGCGCGGGGCAACAGTTGGTCCTCGGTACTCGCCAGATCGCCAATGCCGGTTCGGTGGGCGGCGGCAGTGGTGGCGCGGGCGAGGTCATGGTCATCGACGCTCTCTTCCACTGATAGCGCGGCACAATCAGGAGGCTGAGCCGCCGGCACCGCTCGCGCAGCTCATAGCGTCTGCGGTGCCGCCGGTGTCGTTCCCGCGGGACTCGCGATGCCCGCGCCTATCGGGCCTACCCTCGGGCAGGCGTCACCGCTTCTCCACGTTCGGCAGGATGGCTTCCGGCTTGAAGTTGACGATGTAGTGGTCCGACGACACGTTGGCAGCTTCCAGCTGCTCGACCACGTAGGTCACGTTGTCACTGAGCCCCAGGTAGTGCTTCTTGTAGTCGTCCGCCCCCACCTTGCAGGTGACGGTGATCTTCCGGTCCTGCGGGTCGATCGAGCAGAACCCTTCGATCAACAGCATGTACTTGTCGGTGATGCCGTTGTAGAAGACGATTCGCCGGTTGATCTCGAAGTTGTCCGACTTCTTGGAGATGTTCTCCGAAGCGACGTCGGCGTCCGACGAACACGCCGCTAGCACGCCGGTGGCCGCGATCGCAACCACACCCAGCCCGATCAATGATTTCTTCATAGCTGTCTCCCCCTGGATAACTCCCGGCCCCGCCGACCCCCGAAAGCTCGTGCTGCACAGCCGGGCACCCTCCACCAATAGCCCCCACCCCACCACCCCATCAACCGATTTGATGGTCGGTACACGACCGACGGCCGCCCCTCCACCGCAACGGTTTCCGCAGATCAGGATGCCCGCCATGCGATTTCCCGAGCCCGCCGGCCAAGCCTCGCCGTGAATTCGATTGTGGTTCTATCGTTACGTCGCCCCGTGGCGTCGGCCGTGTACCTCGGCCAGCAGAACACTGAGTGGTCCTGCCAAGAACGGGACCGGCGCGATCTCCTGAATCCAGCTGTCACATTCCCCGGGGTCCGCCAGCGCGGCGCCGATCATCGCCGCGGTGCGCGGATCGATTGCGACCGTGGGTGAAAGCGCGGCGCATATCCGCACGATGTCGGAATCGTCGGCCAGCAGATCGCCGGTGTCCGCACCAGCACCGACCAGACCGAGTACGCAGCCGATACGAACCCACGTTTCGCGTGTACGGTCTGATGCCCCACCGCGCAGTTGTTCGAGAGCCGGCGGCGAAACCGGCCTGGCCCCACCGGGAAGAGCCGCCCAGCATGCTATCGCGTTCAACGCGGCATCCCGCTCACCCACGTTTCGCGAATCGAGCCGAGGCATCAGGGTGGAAATCACCGAGGCTGCCCGGTGCGCACACCCCGCGCCCAGTCGCCCCGCGCACACAGCATCCTCGATATGTGTTGCCGCACCGAAAATCTCCATGAAGGGCAGTTCGAGGTCATCATGGGAGACGAAGATCGCAAGCTCGGGGTGGATCTGTGCGTCCGTCGCATACTGCGCGACATAGCCGAGAAAGTTCAGAAGCTCTTCCCGCATGGATTTCCCATAGCGACCGTCCAAGCCATCGAAGCGAGGATCCTCCAGCATCCGCGCACCCAATTCGGCCACGGGTGCCGCCGCCGTGTACATCGTGGTCTGATGCAAGACCGAATTAAACAGGTGCACAAGCGCTTCCTCTCGCACTTCCACCTCGGCAGACATCAACCCGCGCAGATGATCGGGTGTATCGGTGGCCGCGCCATACGCATGCGAAAGCCGCCCCCATTCCACGCCATCCAATTCGTCATCCGACCACACCGCCACGCGGCCCACTCTAGAACGATCGCCGTTCACGAAGGTCTACGTCACACCTTGTTCGTCGGTGATGCTTGCCGTGCCGCTGTTTCCGTGGCCGCAGCTGTCGTTGGTTTTGCGGCACGGCGTTTGGGGCGTGCGCAGGTCTCCTCCCCGGGGGAGCAATCCGCTTGTCGGCCTTCGAAAGTGCGATCGCGCCGCTCGGCGGTGGCTACCATTGCCGCTAGTCGAGAGCGGATCGGGGGGCGATGGACGGCAACCATACGACGGCGGGCGAACCTACCGATATCGAGGCGGTGGGGGCGGGCGAGTTCCGGCGGCGGCCGCTCGCGGATATCGTGGCAACCTCGCTGCTCGGTGTGGTGGTCACCGTTGTGTGTGTCTTCAGCGCGCTGTGGTTCATCGGGAGCTACCTGTTCGGGGACGTGAGCTCGAGCGCAGGCTGCGGCGATGAACCCGGGCCGTGTGACACGGCGGGCGAAAGCAGTGTCTGGCTGAATCCGGTTGCCTTCAGCGGCTTCTGGATTCCACTGCTCACGCTGGTGACGATCGCGGCGGTCGACTACGTGAGCGATGCGCTCGACGTGCGCGGGTGGCCCGCTGCTCGCAGGGTGCCGCTGTTCATCTGGCCCGCGGTCGGCTTGCTCCTGCAGGTGTGGTGCCTGCAAATGACGCCGGACTGATCAGCGGCCGCGCCACCGCGGCATTCGCCGGTGGGGTGATCGACGGGACTCGAACCCGCTTTCTCCAGGATCACAACCTGGTGCCTCGACCACTTCGGCTTCGACCACCACGCCCCACGGCACGGGTCACCCCGCGTATCCGCTGGTCAGGAGGACCTGCGGTGCAACAACACTCGCAGGGGCGCCGGACCGTCGCAACCGAATTAACGCGGAATCCGCACTCACACCGGCGGGCCGACGGCGATCAGGTGGGTGATCTTGTCCTCGCCGACCGTGTACTGCGCGACGACCTGTTCGTTGCGCTGATCCTGCACCGTCAGGCGCAACTGGTGCTGGTGCATGTGCTCCGCCCAGGATCGGACGACGAATGCCTCCACGTACCGATCCGCTTCCGCCACATCGCGATACAGCCGCCACTCGCGCGCGCCGGTGCGCTGGCGGGAGCGGCCCACCCGGGTCATGGCGGCCACGAATTCGGTCACCACCTCCTCCGGCACGGTGTAGCTGCGCATCACCAGCACGGGTCCCTCGGCCGGGTCCGGCTCCGAATCGAGCACCGGTTCGGGCCAGATCACCTTGGGGGTCAGGTCGAAACCGGTGGCGTCCTGGCTGATCGGCCACCACAGCGCGCTCAGCGCGCACACCGCGAGCAGACCGGCGGCGATTCCGAGCGCGGGGACCACGCCCAGCGCGTTGGCCACCGCGCCCCACAGCAGTGATCCCAGCGCCTGCCCGCCCATGAAGGTCAGCGAGTAGACCGCCATTCCGCGCGCCCGCACCCACGCCGGAAGCATCAGCAGCATGGTGGAATTCAGCGTCGACAGCGCCAGCGGCCAGCCCACGCCCGCCACCACCAGCGCGGGCAGTACCAGCGGCACTCGATCCGCGAGCGTGACCACCAGCGTCGCGGCCCCGAACAACACCGCGGCCAGGGTTACCATGCGGGTCGCGCTCAATCGGCTGCGCAGTGCGGCGAATCCGAGCCCACCCGACACCGCGCCCACTCCCAGCGCTCCGAGCAACAGCCCGTACCCCGAGGATTCGAGCCCGAGCCGATTGTGCGCGACCACCGGCAGCAGCGCCCAGATCGCGCTGGCCGGAACGATGAACAGGATGGCGCGCAACAGCACTCGCCGAATCGCCGGTCCCGATCGCACGAACCGCATACCCGCTCGCAATGCCGCCAGTGGTCGCTCGCTCGGCAGCGTCGCCGCCCGCTCGGGCCGGCGCCACAGGACCAGCACCACCACGATGCCGATGAACGACACCGCGTTGAAGCCGAACACGAAGGTCGGCCCGGCCAGCGAGATCAGCACGCCCGCGATCGCCGGTCCCACCGCGCGAGCGCCGTTGACGCTCAACCCGTTCAGCGCGGCCGCCGCCGGAATCTGTTCGCGCGGTACGAGTTCCGGCTGAATCGACTGCCAGGTCGGCATGGTCAGCGCCTGCCCGCAGCCCAGCAGGAAGAGCAGACCCAGCAGCACCCCCGGGGTGGTCAATCCCAATCCGGTGCAGGCGGCCAGCGTCAGCGCGGTCAACGCCATGGCCGACTGGGCCCCGATCAGCAGCCGCCGCCGATCCACCAGATCCGCGAGGACCCCCGCCGGAATGACGAGCAGCACCACCGGCAGTGTCGTCGCGGTCTGCACCAGCGACACCAGCATCGCCGCGTTGGGTTCGTCGACCAGCAGCCACTGCGCGCCGACGGTCTGCATCCAGGTGCCGAGGTTGGACACCAATTGCGCGATCCACAGCGCCCGGTACACCTTCGACGCCAAAGGCGCCCAAGCGGAGGGAGGGGAAGCCGTCGCTAGCGCAGTCACCGGGGTAAGCCTAGGCCCGCGCCGGCGGCACACTGCCGATAGACCCGGCCTAACCTCACAAATCAGGCTGATCGCAATGGGCCGCCCGTCGACCCGGCCTCGCCCCTATCCCCCGGCGTGTTGTCGTCGAGCCGGACCGGGCGGCCGGCAACCAGATCCGCGAACACCACCGGAATCGATACCGCGACCGTCAGCCGACCGGGACGAGCGGCAAGCCCGCTGGAAGACAGCGAAACACCCGCGCCGGTGCGCAGTCATCGCGCGGCGGTCGTACCGGCATCACGACTCCGGCGGAACTCCCCGCGCGGCGTACACCGCGAGCATGTCCTCGACCAGGGCCAGCACCGACACGTCCAGGTCGGGCCGCGGATAGACGCAGCGCACGACGGCTTCGCCGGAGAACAGGTGCAGCATCGCGAAGAAGAGCGATTCGCGCAGTTCCTCGGGGAACGCGTCCAGCACATGGCTCTCGTTGAGCGCCGCCACGATATCGGTGTAGTACCGGTCCGCGATGGGCGCGATGCGGTCGCGCAGTTCGGTGTCCGAGCGGGCTGCCAGGTAGATCTCGCGCAGTGCGTGACTCAGATGCGACCCCTGGGCCTGGCGCAGGAAGCGAAGTGCTGCGGCCAGCGCGTTCTCCTGCGCGTCGAGGTGCGCCATGACGGCCCGGAATCCGTCGAGCTGGCGCCCGAAGGCGTCCTCGGCGGTCTTCACGATCAAGTCGAGCCGAGTGTCGAACTGCCGGAACATCGCCCCGGCGGAGAGTCCGGCGCGCCCGCAGATCTCCTGCACGGTCGCTCGCTGATAGCCGACCTCGCCGATGGCCGCGATGGTGGCGTCGACCAGTTTGCCCACGGTGGCCGTTCGGCGCTCGTGCTGGGTGCGGCGCGGACGCGAAACTTCACTCACGCCGCACATCCTGCCGTGCCGGGCCCACCGGGCGAAGCGGCGGCCCCGGGTGACC
The DNA here is from genome assembly GCF_040614455.1 of Nocardia sp. NPDC005978. NCBI lineage: Bacteria > Bacillati > Actinomycetota > Actinomycetes > Mycobacteriales > Nocardiaceae > Nocardia > Nocardia sp. NPDC005978. Next base: position 91,714 of record NZ_JBEXUS010000020.1, on the reverse strand, counting down.
GTTGACACATTCCACCCGGACACCTTATCGTCTGAGACACTACTTAGAAAACAGTCACTCTCTATCTGGGGAGTGCGGGCTCGCCGCGGTGTGCGGGGTGGAGGAGTTACAGATGGCAGTGGGAAGACGCGCGGGGACCGCCCTGGCCATGGCGGCCGGGGTGACGCTGGCCCTGTGCCCGATGGTGACCGATACCGCCGGGGCACAACCGGTTTCGGTGGAGCCGGCGCTGCCGCTCCCCCTGCCGCCCGCACCGCCGTACCTGGATCCGGCCTTCTACGCTCCGGATCCGGCGCGGGTCGCGGCCGCGCAGCCCGGGGAGATCCTGGCGGCCCGGCAGGTGAATCTCGCCAATTTCTGGCTCATTCCGCTCAACGTGAACGCCTGGCAGCTCTCGTTCCGCAGCACGAACACCCGGGGCGAGCCCATCGCCGCGGTGTCGACCGTGATCGTCCCGCATCGCCCGTCGCCCACCGGGCAGCGCGCGCTGCTGTCCTTCCAGATGGCCGAGGATTCGCTGTCGCAGAACTGCGCACCCTCGTATGCCTTGCAAATGGGCTCGCTGCCCAATCCCCTGAACCCGGTCATCGGCGCGGAGTTCATCGAGGTCCAGGCCATGCTGCAGCGCGGGCACGCGGTCGTGGTGCCCGACCATCAGGGCCCGAACGCCGCCTACGCGGTCGGACCGCTGGGCGGGCGCATCACCCTGGACGGCATTCGCGCCGCGGAGAACTTCGAGCCCGCCGGTTTGCCGGGCGCCGACACCCGGGTCGCGCTGTGGGGGTATTCGGGCGGCGCCATCCCCACGGCGCACGCCGCCGAACTCCAGCCCGAATACGCGCCGGAGCTGAATCTGACGGGTTCGGCGACCGGCGGGTTGATGGCGGACATCCGCATGGCCATCGACTACAACAACGGCACGTCGACCTTCGGCGGTGCGGTGCTGGGCGGCCTGTTCGGGGTGGCCCGCGAATACCCGCAGGTGAACCAATTCATCGACCGGTATATGAATCCGCTCGGCAAGGGCCTGCGCCTGATGCACGAGAACCAGTGCGTGGCACTGCAATTCGCGGGCTTTCCGTTCGTGAACATCAAGGGCCTGTTCGACTACCCCGGCGATCCCATGCGCTCCCCCGAGATGCAGCCCGTCCTGGACGAGCTGAGCCTGGGCCATCGCGGCACCCCGCGCACGCCGGTCTACATCTATCAGGCGCCACTGGACGAGGCGATGCCGATCAACGCGGTCAACAATCTCTACGACACCTACTGCCGGGATCCCGAGGCCCGCGTCGCCTACACCCGGGATCTGCTCAGCGAGCACGGCATCGCCGCCGTCTCGGGCACCGCGAGCGCGGTGCTGTGGCTGGACCAGCGGCTCAACGGCGTCGAGTTGCCCGCGGGCTGCAGCAACCGCGACGTGCTGACCTCGTTCGCCGATCCGGGAGCCATCGCCGCCTTCGTGGATGTCATCGGGCAGACGCTCGCGTCGGCACTCGGTATGCCGGTCTGATCACCGTACGATCGGCTACATGTCAGCAACTCACAGATGGTGTGGCGTGCTGCTCGCCGCGTCCGTGGCCGTGCTCGCCGGATGTTCCTCGGATTCCGGGGACGACACACCGCCCACCGAATCTCCCATGGGCAAGGCGTACGTCTCCACCGCGGTCACGGGCACGCCCATCCCCGGCGGCGGCCCGCTGACCCTGACCTTCACCGACAACCGGATCACCGCGACCGCGGGCTGCAACACCGCCTCCGGTCCGGTGACCCTGGACGGCGGCACCCTGAAGGTCGGCGAGCTGGCCTCCACCCTCATGGGCTGCCCCGGCGATACCGCCGGCGCGGACGAGTGGATGGACGGGCTGCTGCGGGCGAGCCCGGAGTGGAAGCTCGACGGCCCGGACCTGACCCTGTCCGGCAACGGTCTCACCGTGCGGATGCAGGACCGCAAGGTCGCCCAGCCCGACAAGCCGCTCGCCGGGACGACCTGGGTGGTCACCGCGCTGCTGCGCCCCGAGGCCGAGGTGCGCTCGGTCGCCCTGGACGAGGCGCGTCCGACCCTGACCATCGCCCCCGACGGCGCGGTCTCGGGCAGCGCGGGCTGCAACCGCATGGTCGGCAAAGCCGAGGTCGCGGGCAACGAGGTCACCTTCGACGGCATCGGCACCACCAAAATGATGTGCGACGCGGCGATCATGGAGGTCGAGCAGCAGGTGCTCGAGGCGCTGAACGGAAAGACCACGGCCACCATCGATTCCGACACCCTGACCCTGCGCAACACCGCGAACGGGACCGGCCTGAAGTTCCGCGCGGAGTAGTCCCGCACCCGCCCGGCGATCGAAAACCATTGTCGCCGGGCGGGAAACGGCGGGTACCGTCCGCCGCTATGGACAATCGCTATCTGAACGTGGTCGACGTGGAGGCCACCTGCTGGGAAGGACAGAATCCGCCCGGCATGCCGAACGAGATCATCGAGATCGGCCTCTGCGTGCTCGACACCCACACCCGTGAGCGCGTGGCCAAGCACAGCATTCTCGTGCGGCCCGAACGCTCGGTCGTCAGCGAGTTCTGCACGACGCTGACCACCCTGACCCCCGAGCAGGTCGCCACCGGCATCACCTTCGCCGAGGCGTGCGCACTGCTGCGCACCGAGTTTCACGCCGACTCCCGCCCGTGGGCGAGCTGGGGCGATTACGACCGCAAACAGTTCGAGCGCCAGTGCGCGGCCACGGGGGTGCGATATCCCTTCGGCAGCAGGCACACCAACGCCAAGGCGGCCTTCTCCGCCTCCCGCCGCACCCGCAAGCGCTTCGGCATGGCCGAGGCCCTGGGCGCGGCCGGACTCCCCCTGATCGGCACCCATCACCGGGGCGATGACGACGCGTGGAACATCGCGGCCCTCATCGCCGACATGATGGAACAGAGTGGGTGGCCCGCCGACTAGCCGAGAGGTCTCGGTTGCGGTGGAGATCGGCGTTCCACATTTACTCTGAGGCCCGACTTTGGTGACATTTGGGACATACGGGAGGTGGGGAACATCAACGAGCGGGAAGCCGAACTCGATGCGTGGTTCCGAGCCGAAGTGGCGGCCGCCAGAGCCGGTGTCGCACGCCCGCAACAGGACCCGTTCGCCCCGGATGATCCGCTCACCGGCGCGCAGTATCTGGACCTGTTCGACGCCCAGGCCACCGCGCGGCATCTCGATCTCGCCGCCCGGCAGCTCACCCGCGACGGGCAGGGCTACTACAGCATCGGATCCTCCGGCCACGAGGGCAACGTGGCGGTCGCCGCGGCGCTGCGCGTCACCGATCCGGCTCTGCTGCACTACCGTTCGGCCGCCTTCTTCGTGCACCGCGCCCGGCAGGTGCCGGGCCTGGATCCCGTCCGGGACATCCTGCTCGGGGTGACCGCGGCGGTCGAGGATCCGATTTCCGGTGGGCGGCACAAGGTTTTCGGCAGCAAGGCCGCGCACGTGATTCCGCAGACCTCCACCATCGCCTCGCATCTGCCGCGCGCGGCCGGCCTCGCCTTCAGCATCGAGCACGCCGCGCGACTCGGGGTGCCGTGCGAATGGCCGGAGGACTCGGTGGTGGTGTGCAGTTTCGGGGACGCCTCGGCCAATCACTCCACCGCGGCGGGGGCGATCAACACCGCCGTGCACACCGCGCACCAGGGCGTGCCCATGCCCGTGCTGTTCGTCTGTGAGGACAACGGATTGGGCATCAGCGTGCCCACCCCGCGCCAGTGGATCGAGCACGCCTACGGGTCCCGGCCCGGACTGCGCTATTTCGAGGCCGACGGCGCAGATCTGCCCGCGGCCCTGGCGGTGGCCCGCGAGGCGGCGGACTGGGTTCGGACGCAACGCAAACCCGCGTTCCTGCGGCTGCGGACCGTGCGGCTGCTCGGGCACGCGGGCTCGGACGTGGAATCGGCCTATCGCCGTCCCGCCGACATCGCCACCGATCTGCGGGGCGATCCGGTGACCGCGACCGCGCGCCTGCTCGTCGGCGCGGGGGTGGCGACCGCAGGGGAAATCCTGTGCCGCTACACCGATATCGGTGACCGCGTCCGGGCGGCCGCCGAGAAGGCTTGGGGCGAAAGCAAACTCACCACGGCCGCCGCGGTGATGGCGCCGCTGGCCCCGGCCCGGCCCACCGTGGTCCGCACCGACGTGCTGCGCTCGGGGCCCGAACCCGAACGCGCCGTAACCCGCCCGGGCGCCGACGCCGGGGATGCGATGACCCTGGCGCAGTCGGTCAATCACACACTCGCGCAATTGCTCGCGCGCGATCCGGACGTACTGGTGTTCGGCGAGGACGTCGGCCGCAAAGGCGGGGTCTACGGCGTCACCAAGGGGTTGCAGCAGAGCTTCGGGGTGCGCCGGGTGTTCGACACGCTGCTGGACGAACAGAGCGTGCTGGGCACGGCGCTGGGCGCGGGACTGGCGGGGTTCGTGCCGATTCCGGAGATCCAGTACCTGGCCTACGTGCACAACGCCGAGGATCAGGTGCGGGGCGAGGCGGCAACGCTGTCGTTCTTCTCCGCGGGCAGCTATCGCAATCCGCTGGTCATCCGGATCGCGGGCTACGCGTACCAGAAGGGGTTCGGCGGGCACTTCCACAACGACAATTCCCTTGCGGCGCTGCGGGATATCCCGGGGGTCGTGATCGCCTCGCCGGCGCGCGGGGACGACGCCGCGGCCATGCTGCGCACGTGCGTGTCGGCGGCGCGGGTGGACGGGCGGGTGTGCGTGTTCCTCGAGCCCATCGCGCTCTATCACACGCGCGATCTGTATCGCGACGGCGACAACGGCTGGCTCGCACCGGTTTCCGGCGTTCGGCACGCCGAAATCGGGCAGGGTCGGGTGCACGGCAGCGGCACCCATCTCACCATCGTCAGCTTCGCCAACGGGGTGCCCATGAGCCTGCGGGTGGCGCGCCGGCTCGCCGAGCGCGGCATTCACGCCCGGGTGCTGGATCTGCGCTGGCTCGCACCGCTGCCGATCGAGGATCTGCTCGATTGCGCCCGCGCCACCGGGCGGGTGCTCATCGCCGACGAGACCCGGCGCAGCGGCGGTGTCTCCGAGGCGGTGTGCGCGGCCCTAATCGACGCCGGGTTCGACGGGCGCGTGGCCCGGGTCACCAGTGAGGACAGCTTCGTTCCGCTGGGGCCGGCGGCCGGGACGGTGTTGCTGGACGAGGCCCGGATCGAGGCCGCGGCGAACGCGCTGCTCGCGGCGCGCTGAGCGACCGCCGGGACCGCGCCGGGACGAAAGGGGGTGTGCGACGAGCGGGCGGAGCCTGATGGAGGGTTACACCCCGGCCGCTCGTCGGCGACGCCGGTCCGGTCGGCGCCCCTGTGCCGTTGAGGGGACGACACAAGCTATCTACGTTCTACGTACGTAGATAGTATTACCGGACAATGGCCCCGAATCGCAAGCCGCCGGAAGCGGTAAGGATCCACTCAGGATCGCTACGTACACTCGGGCCGATCTCGAGGAGGAACGCAATGGGGCGGGCTCTACGGCAGGGGAAGCATTGACGGTCGCGGCATGTCTACTGCTCTACGGATTCGCCGTCGCGGTGCTCGCGCCGCGGCTGCTGTGCCGGGCCGGACATGGGGGCGCGACCCCGCGCGTGGCGCTGGCGGCCTGGCTCGCCGCACTGGGGTCCACGGTGCTGGCCTGGGCGGTGGCGCTGTTCATGCTGGTGCTCGATCTGGCCACGCACCGCATCACCACCGTGCCGCAGCGATTCATGGATACGTGCATGGTGCATCTGCACGATGCCGCGCTCGGCGAATACGGCGCACCGGTGCAGGCGGGCCTGCTCTTGCTGGCGGGGATATCGGCGCTCGCGGCCGGGGTGCTGGCCACCCGGGTGGGCACGTCGCTGCTGCGGGCGCGGCGGCTGACCTTCGAGCACGCGCGCATGGCCCGGCTGGCCGGGCGGCATCACCCAGAACTCGACGCGGTGGTGCTGCCGGTGGACGAGCCCGCCGCGTATTGCGTTGCGGGCAAACCACATACGGTGGTGGTGAGCCGCGGCGTACTCAGCGCCCTGGACGACCGGCACCTGGACGCGGTGCTCACCCACGAGCGCGCGCATCTGGCCGGGCGCCATCATCTGATCCTCGCGCTGACCCGCGGGCTGTCCACGGCGATGCCGCGGATCACGCTGTTCGTCCTGGGTGAGCACGAAGTGGCGCGACTGCTCGAGATGATCGCCGACGACGCCTCGGCGCGTGTTCACGGACGGGGCACGGTATTGCAGGCGCTGCTGACGCTGTCCGGGATCGCCACCGGTCCCGCCGGGGCGCTCGGGGCCGCCGAGGTCGGGCTGGCGAGCCGGGTGGAGCGACTGGCAGCGCCGGCCGCCCCGGCAGCGCGGTTCCGCGAACGGCTCGCGCTGGCCGCGGCGGCGGGTACGGCGACGCTGGTCCCGCTGGCCGCGGTGCTGACGGCCATCGTCGGGCTGACGATCTGCGACCCGCTGAACTGACGCGCCCGAATCCGATACCGCCGCAGCGATATCGGGAGCCACGCGGTTCGTGCCCGTACCCGGCGACGCGACGCGAATGCTTCGGGCAGCCGATCCGGGAGACGGGACGGCACCCGCCGTCGCCCCGGGCGCGACCGATCGGCGCCGGCGGGCCCCGCCGCCCGCCCCCTACGAGGTGATCATCGCGGGCACAAGACCGGCACGTCTCATCGAGTTCGCGGGCCGCCGGTGAACACCGGGAGCCGAACCGTGTCGGGGTCGGCCACCACGGGGAAACGGTCGGTGATCGGATCGTCCGCGACGGCGGGCGCGCGCCGGTCGAGCAGATACAGCGCGAGGGCCGCGAGCGCACCGATGACCGCGAGGCCGGCCCACAGCGCCCACGTCGCACCGGCGTCCCGCGCCGCGCCGAATACCGCACCGGTGGCGAGGTTTCCGACGAGGATGCCCACTCCGACCACGGTGTTGTAGAACCCGTAGTGGGTGGCGACCAGACGGTTGCCGGACAGGGCGACCACGGTATCCATCTCGAAGGGGAAGACGGCCGCCGTCCCGACCGCCAGCAGCGCGGCGGTGATCAGCAGCACCGTGATCGCCGCGCCCGCGCCGAACAGCGTCGCCGTCGGCACGATCGTCAGCGGCAGGAACGAGACCGCCAGCACGGCCATACCGGCGACCAGGCTGCGGCCCGAACCCCAGCGCGAGCGCAGCCAGCCGGTGATGCGCAACTGTCCGGCCACGGCCACCACCCCGGAGATGACGAACACCGCCGAGGTGACCGTCTGCGCGTTCGCGCCCGCGATGAACTCGGCTTGCAGCGGCAGCGCCAGATACACCTGGAACGACAGCACGTACGAGCCGATCATGGCGAGCGCGAACAGGACGAACGGACGATTGGCCACGACCGTCCGCCAATCCGCCACCACCGAAGCACCCGAGGGCTCCGCGCCCCGGCGGGCGGGCAGCGCGAACAGCTGGGCCACCGTCAGTAGCGCGAAGACCGCCGCGGCCGCCGTCGCCACCACCCGGAAATCCACCGACAGCAGCGCGAGTCCGACGAGCGGACCGGCCAGGATACCGGCCTGATAGAAGACGTTGAACACCGCGAACGCCTCGACGCGCCGCTCCCCCGCCTCGGCCGCGAGGTAGGCCCGCACCGCGGGATTGAACAGCGCACCGGCGAATCCCGTTGCCGCCGAAGCGATGAGCAATGCGGGCAGGGAGGACGCGAAGGCCAGCAGCACGAATCCGCCGGTGCGCAGCAGACATCCGGCCACGATGAGCGGCTTGTACCCCAGCCGGTCGGCGAGCGTGCCCCCGACCAGGAACATCCCCTGCTGCGAGAAGTTCCGCACCCCGAGCACCAGCCCCACCGCCCACGCCGCCAAACCCAGTGGCCCGGCGAGATATCCGGCCAGGTAGGGCATGAGCATGTAGAAGCCGAGGTTGATCCCGAACTGGTTGACCATGAGCAGCTGCGCCGCGGTGTCGAACCCCCGGAACTTGGTCAGGACGCTCATCGCCGATCCCCCGCACCGGCGCCGGGGTCGATGACCGTCGTGCAGCGGGTCCAGGAGGTCACCCGGCGTTCGGCGGGGTGCGCGATGCGCGCCGGGGTCGTGGGCGGCGGGGCATCGAGCAGCCCGTGTTCGCGGCAGTAGGCGTCGTTGTAGACCGTGTCGAAGTAGCGGTGGGGGCCGTCTGGGAAGACCGCCGCTATGCGGGCGCCTGGGGCGTGGGTGCGCGCGGCCCAGCCCGCGACCAGGGCGACCGCGCCGACGCTCCAGCCGCCGCTGGCGTGGTGGGTGGCGGCCAGGGTGCGGCAGGCCCAGACGGCTTCGGCCGGTGCCACCCAATGGATTTCGGAAAAGGCGGCGTAGTCGACGTTGCGCGGGTAGATGCTCGAGCCGAGGCCGCGCATGAGGCGGGGGCCGGCGTCCTGGCCGAAGATCGTGGAGGCGACGGTGTCCACGCCGATCAGGCGCAGGGCCGGGTTGTGGCGGCGCAGTACGCGGGCAACACCGGCCGAGTGGCCGCCGGTGCCGACCGCGCACACCAGCGTGTCCACCCCACCGAGCTGTTCGAGGAGTTCGAGCGCCAGGGATTCGTAGCCGTCCACGTTGTCGGGGTTGCTGTACTGGTCGGGGCACCAGGCATCGGGTTCGGCGGCGAGCAGTTCGGCGACGCGGTCGCGGCGGGCCTGCTGCCAGCCGCCGGTGGGGTGCGGGCTGGTCACCAGGTCGACCCGTGCGCCGTAGGCGGTGAGCATGCGCGCCACCATCGGTTCGAGGCCCGGATCGGTCACCACGGTCACCGGGTGGTGGTAGACCAGCCCGGCCAGGGCCAGGCCCAAACCCAGTGTTCCGCTGCTCGATTCGACAATGCGCGCACCGGGGGCGAGGTCGCCCCGCTCCACGGCGCGGCGCACCATGTGCAGCGCGGGGCGGTCCTTCATGCCGCCGGGATTGCAGCCTTCGAGCTTGGCCCAGAATCCCCGGCCGGTGGGCGCGAGGGGTTCGCCCACCCACAGCAAGGGTGTGTTGCCGACCAGGGCGCGGGGTTGACGGGCCGCGTGCGGCGCGGCGAGCACGAAATCCTCGGCCGTGCCGCCGAGACGGGCGGACGGGCCGTGCAGAAGCTTGTCCATGACTGTCGCTTTCGGTATCGAAACCGTCCCGGGGACGGCGATGACGTGTGCGGGCAGCGGACACCGGCCGGCGGGGAGCACACACCGGCCTGGCGCTGACCGATCAGCGTCGGGCGATACACAAGCGCGTCAACAGCATTCGGCCGCTGACGGTGGCGAGCGGGGTCCGGGGCGGGCCGCGGGACCCGCCCGGGAGCGCGAGCAGCACGACCGGCAGCACGATCGCCGCCGCGGGCAGCGCGGCCGCGGTGACCGAGGGCGACGTGGCCACCGTGCCGGGCAGGGTGGCTTTCTCGCAGTGCCACTGCGCGGGCGGGCAGTGATCGGCGGTCGCGCCGGCCACCCCGGGCGTCGCGCCGGGCGCGACCGCCGCGACGGCGACCGGTTCGTGGGTGTGCCCGTGCGGGCGCAACAGCAGGCAGTCGGCGAGGACCCCGGCCGCGAACAGCATCGCGACCACGAGGGAGCCGAGCACGAGCAGGTTGCGCCGGATCCGCGGCACAGCAGCCACCGGCACTCCCTTCCCGTCACGAATACGATTGGACCAGCGGTCTTTTCAGTCGCATCAGGTGCATGCGGGCAACCTGATTGACATCCCTCCGAAACAATCTACTATCTCCGTACGTACTTAGTTCGAACCGTGTGAGCGAGTCCTCGATCACACTCGAACGGGAGACAGCACGACGGGAGGCGCGATGACAGGCACGGCCGTCGCCCGCGCCCGGGCCGTCAACAGGCGATGTACGGGCATGTCTTCGGCCCGATGTACGGGCGCGGCTTCGATCCGATGTACGGGTACAGCTTCCCGGCGTACGACTTCGGCCCCGCGCAGCCGGGGCGCGCGCGATCAGTCGCGCTTGCGGGCCAGTTTGCGCAGCGCGGTGCGCAGCCCTTCCGATTCCTCCGCGCTCATCTGCTCGACGAAATGCGCGAGCACCAATTCCGAACGGCCGCCGCTACCGAGGGCCTCGCGCATGAGCCGCGCACTGTACTCCTCACGGGTCAGCGTGGGCCAGTAGTGATACGCCTTGCCGACCCGCTCGCGTTCGAGCCAGCCCTTGCGATGCAGATTGTCCATGGTGGACATGACCGTGGTGTAGGCGATGTCGCGTTCGGCGGCGAGCCCGTCGAACACCTCGCGCACGGTCGTCTTCTCGGCGCGGTCCCAGATCCGTTCGATCACGACCGCTTCCAGTTCACCGAAGCCTCGCGCTCCCACTTCTCATGTCTCCTCACCTCACGGCGCGCCGGACGCGCACCGTGTGCCAGCCAACTGGCCAGTTGCGTAGTTCCTGATCGTAGGGGTGCGCCGGCACGCACTCGAGCACTTGCCCAGGTACCTCGGACATACCCGTTCGAGTACGTCCTACGTACGTAGACCGTAATATCGTGCACCCGACCCGCCCGCCGCGCAACTCGGCGACACTACTGTTCACCCGGGCGACACCACTGTTCACCGAGGCAGCGCGCCTCGCCGGGCACGAGCCCGGCCGCGATCAGTCGGGCAGGCGGTGCCCGGCCGCGCGCAGCACCTCCGACGCCTCGGTGAGCCGCTGTTCGGGTACCAGCACCAGATCGGCGTGATAGGTCGAGGCCACGAACACCGGGATCTGCGATTCGGCGAGCGGGGCGATGAGCGAGGCCAGCATGCCCGGGGTATCGATGGCGTGCCCGCCATCGCTGTAGAAGCCCTTCCAGCGCTCGGCGTCGGCCCACGCCGGTGATTCGCGAATCACCGTGAGCCCCTCGGGCGCTCGCACCAGCGCGATCCACTCGTCGTCCTCGGGGAACGTCGAGTTCGGCAGATGCTCCACCACGAACTGCGACGGGACGATGCGCAAACGCTGGGTGCGGGCCATAGCGGCATCGTAATCGCCGTTGTGAATTCACGTTCGCCCGCAATCCCGGCGGCGGTTGTCCGCGCGGCGCGCGAGCCCGGGCAGAGGACGCGGGCCGCGTTCGACGCCCGATTCGGCCCGCGCGCAAGGTGATCGAATACCACGGCGGCTTGCGTCGCGCAGGTGATCACGAGGATGCGTGAAACCCCCGCATCACGTATCCGGAGCCACTAGCCTCCGAAACACTCAATTTTCACTTGTTGGGCGCCCGGTCCTCCCCGCGGGCGCCCGGCCGGACCGGACCCGCTCGGCGCGGCTCCGACGAAAGGAACCGCACCATGCGTAATGCCTTGCTGGCCAATGGAATAGCCCTGACCGCCGCCGCACTACTGGCGGCCGCGGCGCCCGCTTCCGCATCGACCGGGATCATGGACATCGACGCGACCTTCCTGGTCGGGGTCGACATCCAGCCCGGCGTCTACACCACCACCACCGCGGCAACCGTCTGCGCCTGGGCGCGCCTGAACGCCATCACCCCGGACGTGACCGCCATCCTCGAAAGCGGAGGCGCGATCAACGGCAAGGTCACCGTGGAGATCAAGTCCACCGATATCGCCTTCTACACCGCGGGGTGCGGCACGTGGAAGCTGAAGACCACGACCACCACCGGGTCCGGCGGGTCCGGATCCTTCGGCAGCACCGGCTCGTCCTAGCCGGCGGCCGAAGCCGTTCGCCCGGAACTCCTACCCCTCGGGAGTTCCGGGCGAACGACCGCTTCAGCCGCGCGCCGCGGGCAGGTGGTCGTGCTGGGCGATGAAGGACAGGACGCGGGGGATGACCTGCTCCGGAATCTGGTCCAGTACAGCGTGTCCCATGTCGGGATAGATCTCCGACTCTCCATACGGGAGGTGTTCGGCGATCCGCTGGGCCGAGCGCGCGGGATCGCATCCCAGGGATTCACTACCGAAGATCGCCAGTGTCGGCGCCGAAATCGACTGCAGTTCCGCATCTTTGAACACCCGCGGCCAGCCGACGGTGGATTGATAGCCGATCGCGGTCTTCAGGCAAGCCATGGTCTTGTCGTCGAGTTGGCTGCCCGGGGTCAGCCACTCGCTCAGCTTCCGCAGATTCGCGTCCGTCGGGCGGGCACTGAGCCGAATCGCCTTGAACAGCACGCGCAGTTTCATCTTGGTGAAGACGCCGGGTTCGATCAGCGACACGCTCGCCAGCCGGCGCGAACCGTGCAGGGCGATGATCGCAGCCGTCCACGAGCCCTGCGAATAGCCGACCACGTGCGCCCGCTCGACACCGAGACCGGCCATGACCTCGTCGAACCACACGGCGAAGTTCTGCTCCCCCACCGGCGCGGTCTGGATCGTGCGGCCCGCCGCGCCGACGGTGTCGAGCGCGTAGACCGTGCGATCGCGGGCGAAATCCTCGATGAAGCGATGCCAGTACAGACCGTTGCCGGGGAAGGGGTGCAGGAGCACGATCGGCGCTCCCGTGCCGGATCCCGAGCGGCGCACATGCGTCGACCCGAAGCGGGTCGGGATGTTGTAGAGCTCCGCGGGCAGCGGCCAGAGCTGCTCGAGCTCGCCGTACGCGCGGTCGTGCGCCGCGCGGGCCTCGTCGTTCTTGAACCGTCCGATCTTGTCTGCCATCGCTCTCCCCTTCATCAACTTTGATGGTACGAACATACCATGTTATTGGTATGCACGTACCATCAAGGCTTGCGGGAAAGAAAGTGCGCAGTTCAGGAGGTGGTATTTCGAGCCCGGATCAGCCAGCACGCGGCGTCGAAGCGGACCTCGTCGCCGGCGACGAACGGTTCGAACGCGGCGCGAACGACGGGAACCACTCGGTCCCGGGTCTGGTCGTCCGCCCCCGCCAAGGCGATGCCGACGTGACCCATCTGCGTCACGTAGCGGATGAGATCCGCTTCCGCGAAGGAACATTCGGCGCCGAAGGGCTCGATGTCGATATCGGTCCAGCCGCTCTCGGTGAGAATCCTGCGCACGATCTCCCGGTCGGCCAGCCCGAATTGGCCGGGCTCGTTGGGCTCGCGGACCGGCAGATCGGGCAGCAGGGGTGCGGCGGCGCGTTCGGCGGTGGTCATGAACGGGTTCTCCGCGGCGTCGCGCCAGGTGATGCAGCGCAGTTTCCCGCCGGGGCGGGTCGCGGCGCGCAGATTCGCGAAGGCCGCGACCGGGTCGGCGAAGAACATCACGCCGAAGCGGGACATCACCAGGTCATAGGCGGCGGGCTCGAAGCCGAAGGTTTGCGCGTCACCGACGACGAAGGTCGCGGGGCTGCCGGCGCGCTCGGCTCGTTCGCGGGCCGCATCCACCATCTGTTCGGAGATATCCAGGCCCACGCACGTCCGCACGCCCGGAATGCGGGTCGCTCCCACGGTGGTGACGCCCGTGCCGCACCCGACATCGAGTATCCGCTCGCCCGAAACCCCTTCCAGGAGAACCTCTTCGAACGGCTTCATCATCCGGTCGAGGAGCGCCTGCGAGGTGACCCAGGCGCTGCCCGCCCGCCCGTTCCACCGCTCGCGCTGCCCCTGCTCGTCACTCATCGGCTCGTCTCCCTTGCCTCTGCCTCGAAAATATCGGACACTTCGAGCTTCTCAGTTGAAGCCAACTCAGCTCACCGCCAAGGCCGACGAACTCGACCGCTCCATCCGCGACCTGACCGCCATGCGCGACGCCCTGCGCCACGCCGCGGCCTGCCCCCACCCCTCTCACCTGGACTGCCCGAACTTCAACCGTCTACTCGGCGCCGCCGCGACCCCGCGCACGCGACCGTAGAGCCGGTATGCGACCGCGGGCGGCGCTGCCCGGGCGACCCGGTGCCGCGCGCAGCCCGCTGCGCGTCCTGGCCCCTCGAGCGCTCAGAGCCCCAAACTTGCTTGGTACCGGCGCATTCCACGCAGCCACCGGTCGTAGTCCGACCCCTTCTGGCGGTACATGTCCAACACCTGCGGGTGCGGCAGGATCAGGAAGTGCTCCTCGGCGATCGCCGCCAGCGTCACCTCCGCCACCGCGTCCGGCTCGAGCACCTCCCCCGCCGCCGTGACGGCCCGCGCCACCGGATGCGCGGCCGCCGCCTCGGGATCCCCCTGGTTCAACAGCTCGGTATTGACCCCCATCGGGCACAGGCAACTGACCCGAACCCCCTTGTCCCCGTACGTGATATGCAGCCACTCCGCGAAGCCCACCGCCGCGTGCTTGGTCACCGAATAGGTGGCCGACCCGATCTGTGTGAGCAGTCCCGCCGCGGACGCGGTGCTGACGAAGTACCCTTCGCCCCGTTCGACCCACCCCGGCACCAGCAACCGCGCGGCCCGCACGTGCGCCTGCACGTTGACCCCCAGGGCGCGCTCCCACTCGCTGTCGTCCGCGTCCAGCCCCAGCGCCCCGATGATCCCCGCGTTGGCGAAATACAGGTCTACAGGACCGAATTCGCGCTCGGCCACCGCGATCAACTCCGCGATGCGCGCACTGTCGGTGACGTCGGCCCCCACCCCGGCCACAGCCCCCGGGTACTCGGCGTTCACCCGCTCGGTGACTTCTTTCGCCGCGGACTCGTCGATATCGGCGGCGACGACACGCGCCCCGCCGGCTACCAGCGCCCGCACCAGCGCCGCCCCGATCCCCCGCCCCGCACCGGTAACAATGGCCACTTTGCCGGAAACCTGCACGCGCGTATCTCCTCCACCTTCGGGACAATCCGGCCTCGACTATTCCACAGCGCGATGCCCCCGCCTTTGACGACAACGGCCAGATTTCCGGCCATCGACGACCGGATCGCCGCCGGCTCGCCGGTGTCACCGGCATGGTTCGTCCATGCTTCGAAGGCGCCGTGGAATCTCCCCCGGTCCGAGCCCTCCGGTCGAGGACGACTGATCGCGCGGCGTGAGAACGACACAGGGCCGGACATCCGTGGATATCCGGCCCCGTGGGGTATTGCCTTGTGCGGCAGCCCTTTACGGGAGGGGGCCGCCCGCGGCGATCGCCGAGAGGGTGGCGAACTCGTCGCCCTTCAGCGACGCGCCGCCCACCAGGGCGCCGTCGATGTCGGTCTGGCCGACCAGCTCGCCGACGTTCTTGGCGTTGACCGAGCCGCCGTAGAGGACGCGGACGCCCGCCGCCACTTCGGGATCCGCCAGTTCGGCGAGCTCCTTGCGGATGGCGCCGCAGACTTCCTGCGCGTCGGCGGGAGTCGCCACCTTGCCGGTGCCGATGGCCCAGACCGGCTCGTAGGCGATGACGACCTTGGAAATCTCCTCGGCGGTCAGGCCCTTGAGCGAGCCGCGCAGCTGCTCGAGGTTGTACTCGACGTGCGTGCGGGCCTCGCGAACGCCCAGGCCCTCACCGATGCAGACGATCGGGGTGATGCCGTACTTCAGCGCCTGCTTGGCCTTGGCCAGCACCGTCGCATCGTCCTCCAGGTGGTACTGGCGACGCTCGGAGTGGCCGACCACGACGAACGAGCACCCCAGCTTGGCCAGCATGGAACCGCTGATCTCGCCGGTGTACGCGCCTTCGTCGTGGGTGGAGACGTCCTGCGCACCGTAGGTGAGCAGCAGGCGATCGCCCTCGACCAGGGTCTGCACGCTGCGCAGATCGACGAACGGCGGGATCACCGTGACGTCGACCTTCGCGAAGTACTTCTCCGGCAGCGCGAACGCGATCTTCTGCACCAGGGAGATGGCCTCGAGGTGATTGAGGTTCATCTTCCAGTTGCCGGCGATCAGAGGCTTACGTGCCATGGTTCAGTCCTCCAGGACGGAGATGCCGGGAAGTTCCTTGCCCTCCAGGTATTCCAGCGACGCGCCGCCGCCGGTGGAGATGTGCGAGAAACCGTCGTCCGGCAGGCCCAGGGTGCGCACGGCCGCGGCCGAATCGCCACCGCCGACCACCGTGAACGCGCCCTTGCCGGTGGCCACCGCGATGGCCTCGGCGACGCCGCGGGTGCCCGCGGAGAACTTCTCGAACTCGAACACGCCCATCGGGCCGTTCCAGAACACCGTGCGGGCCTCGGTCAGCAGCGCGCCGAAGCGCGCGGTCGACTCGGGGCCGATGTCCAGGCCCATCCAGCCGTCCGGAATCTCGTTGGCCGAGACCACCTTCGACTCCGCGTCCGCCGCGAACTTGTCGGCGACCACGATGTCCCGGGGCAGGTGGATGACGTCGGCGTACTTGTCGAGCAGACCCTTGCAGGTGTCGATCATCTCTTCCTGCAGCAGCGAGCCGCCGACCGGAAGTCCCTGCGCCGCAAGGAAGGTGAAGCACATGCCGCCGCCGATGACGAGCGTGTCGACCTTCGGCGCGAGCGCCTCGATGACCGCCAGCTTGTCCGAGACCTTCGAGCCGCCGAGCACGACCGCGTACGGGCGCTCCGCGTTCTCGGTCAGCTTCTTCAGCACCTCGGTCTCGGCCGCGACCAGACCACCCGCGTAATGCGGGAGCACCTTGGCCACGTCGTAGACCGACGCCTGCTTGCGGTGCACGACACCGAAACCGTCGGAAACGAACGCACCGTCGTCACCGACCAGCTCGACCAGCGCGTTGGCGAGCTTGGCTCGCTGCGCGTCGTCCTTGCTGGTCTCGCGCGGATCGAAGCGGATGTTCTCGAGCAGCAGCACGTCACCGTCGGTGAGGCCCTCCGAACGCGCGAGCGCGTCCTGGCCCACCACGTCACCGGCGAGCTGGACGTTGCGGCCCAGTTCCTCGGCGAGACGCGCGGCGACCGGAGCGAGCGAGAGCTTCGGATCCGGCTCGCCCTTGGGGCGGCCCAGATGCGCCGTCACGACGACCTTGGCACCGGCTTCCGCGAGCGCCTTGATGGTCGGCGCGGACGCGATGATGCGGCCCGGGTCGGTGATGACACCGTTGTCGAGGGGGACGTTGAGGTCCGAGCGCACGAGCACGCCCCGGCCCTCGACACCCTCGTTCAGCAGATCCTGGAGTGTCTTGATCGCCATCGGTGTCAGAGCGACTTGCCGACGAGGCCGATGAGGTCGGCGAGGCGGTTGGAGTAGCCCCACTCGTTGTCGTACCAGGAAGCGATCTTGACCTGGTTGTCGATGACCTGGGTCAGCGGCGCGTCGTAGATCGAGGAGTGCGGGTCGGTCACGATGTCGGTGGAGACGATCGGATCGGTGTTGTACTTCAGGATGCCCTTGAGCGGTCCGTCGGCGGCGGCCTTCATGGCGGCGTTGATCTCGTCGACGGTCGCGGCCTTCTTCAGCACCACGGTCAGGTCGGTGAGCGAACCGGTCGGAACCGGCACGCGCAGCGCGTAACCGTTGAGCTTGCCGAGCAGCTCGGGCAGCACCAGGCCGATGGCCTTGGCCGCGCCGGTGCCGGTGGGCACGATGTTGAGGGCGGCGGCACGAGCGCGACGCAGGTCGCTGTGCGGGGCGTCCTGCAGGTTCTGGTCCTGGGTGTACGCGTGGACCGTGGTCATCAGACCGTGCTCGATGCCGAAGGAGTCGTTGAGCACCTTGGCGATCGGGCCCAGGCAGTTGGTGGTGCACGAGGCGTTCGAGATGATGTTCTGCGAACCGTCGTACTTGTCGTCGTTGACGCCCATCACGATCGTGATGTCCTCGCCCTTGGCGGGCGCGGAGATGATGACCTTCTTGGCGCCGGCGGCCAGGTGGCCCTTCGCCTTGGTCGCGTCGGTGAAGATACCGGTGGACTCGACGACCACGTCGACATTCAGCTCGGCCCACGGCAGGGCGGACGGGCCCTCCTTGATCGCGAGCGCCTTGATGCGCTGCTCACCGACGACGATGAAGTCACCGTCGACCGAGACGTCCTGCGGCAGACGACCCAGGATGGAGTCGTACTTCAGCAGCGTCGCCAGGGTCTTGATGTCGGTGAGGTCGTTCACCGCGACAATCTCGATGTCGGTGGTGCCGAGGGCCTTCAGCGCCTCTACGGCCCGGAAGAAGTTACGTCCGATGCGGCCGAAGCCGTTGATACCTACCCGGACAGTCACGTTATCGCTCCTCAGTTGTGTCGCGGAACTTATTCTGTTGCACCCTCACCCTAGACCGTCACGCGAACGTAACGGACGGACCCCTCTCACGGCCGCGCTGCGCGGTGTGAGCAGGTGGCACGACCCGTACGGAACGGTCTGCGGGGGTGTTTCGAAACACCGATGGCACCGCACCTTTTTCGAGGTGCGGCGCCATCAGTCGATTATGTCCGATTTTCGGACGGGATCACGCCTCTTCCAACAACTCCGCGGTGACGGCGGATTCGGTGTCCGGCACGCCGAGCTCCTTCGCCCGGCGGTCGGCCATCGACAGGAGGCGTCGAATGCGGCCCGCCACAGCGTCTTTCGTCATCGGCGGATCGGCCAGCTGGCCGAGCTCCTCCAGTGACGCCTGCCGGTGCTGCACGCGCAGTTTGCCGGCGGCGGCCAAATGATCAGGCACGTCGTCGGCCAATATCTCCAGGGCGCGCTCCACGCGGGCGGCGGCGGCGACCGCTGCCCGTGCCGAACGACGCAGGTTTGCGTCATCGAAATTCGCGAGCCGGTTCGCGGTGGCGCGGACTTCGCGGCGCATGCGCCGTTCCTCCCACGTCAACCGCGTGTCCTGGGCCCCCATGCGGGTGAGCAGCGCGCCGATGGCCTCGCCATCACGCACCACCACCCGATCGGTGCCGCGGACCTCGCGCGCCTTGGCCGAGATGCCCATGCGCCGGGCCGCGCCGACCAGAGCGAGAGCGGCCTCGGGTCCGGGGCAGCTCACCTCCAGCGCGGACGATCGGCCCGGCTCGGTGAGCGAGCCGTGCGCGAGAAACGCTCCGCGCCAAGCGGCTTCGGCATCACCGATGCTGCCGCCGACGACCTGTGCGGGCAAACCCCGCACGGGACGTCCGCGCACATCGAGCAACCCGGTCTGGCGCGCGAGCGCCTCGCCTTCCTTAGATACCCGAACTACGTACCGGGAGGTTTTGCGGAGCCCGCCCGCGCCCAGGACATGCACGTCGGAGCCGTATCCATACAGCTCGAAGATCTCGCGTCGCAGTCGGCGCGCGATGGAACCCATGTCCACCTCGGCCTCAACGATCACGCGACCACCGACGATGTGCAATCCACCGGCGAACCGCAGTAGCGCGGACAATTCGGCCTTGCGCGAACTCACCTGTGAAATGGTGAGTCGGCTCAGCTCGTCCTTCACTTCCGCTGTCATCGCCACGAGACGCGCTCCTTTCCACCCAACCCGGACCGCACACGTTGGCCCATATGCCGTCCTTCGACTCGAAGCCCTGCTGATTCCGGCCGAGGTTGCCGGATCACCTGATCCAGTGCGGCGGCAAGCTTTCCGGGGTGGTGCCGGTCTGTCCCGGCCTCGGCAACATCAGCGAAGGTTACTCGTGCTCGCAGCTGTTCGGCAGCTCTTGCTACATGTTCGCGTTCCCTACCCTCGGGTACGGAGCCGGAATCGACCAGAACATGGTCGACCGTGAAATCCGGTGCGTGCTGGGACAATACATGCAGGTGCCGCTCGGCGCTGAATCCGGCCGTTTCGCCCGGTTCGGCGGCGAGGTTGAGCACCAGTACCTTCCGAGCCCGCGTGTGCAACAAGGCTTCGTGCAAATCGGGCACGAGCACATGGGGTATCACGCTTGTGAACCAACTTCCCGGCCCCAGCACCACCACGTCGGCATGCTCGATCGCCGAGGTTGATTCGGGGCAGGCGGGTGGGTCGGATGGGATCAATCGGACCCGGCGTACTTTCCCGGGGGTCGTGGCCACCGCCACCTGACCCCGAATACACCGGCTGACCCGCGGATCTCCCTCCAGCCCGGCCACATCCGCCTCGATGGTCAGCGCGATCGGCGACATGGGCAGCACCCGGCCGGTCACCCGCAGGATCCGGCCCACCTCATCGAGCGCGGCGACCGGGTCGCCGAGTTCCTCGGTCAGGCCCGCCAGGATCAGGTTGCCCACCGAATGCCCGGCGAGCGCGCCGGTTCCGCCGAAGCGATGCTGGACCGTGCGGGCCCAGATGCCGTCCGATTCTTCTGCCAAGGCGGCTAACGCCATCCGGAGGTCACCGGGCGGCAGCATGCCGAGCTCGGCGCGCAGCCGGCCGGAGGAGCCGCCGTCGTCGGCGACCGTCACCACCGCCGTGATCTTGCGCGTCAGCCGCCGCACCGCGGTGAGCGTGGCGTACAGCCCGTGCCCACCGCCCAGCGCGACGATCGCCGGATTCGTTTCTCGCGCAGTCATTCCCGCCCCAAGTCCCGATGGACCACGCGAACCACGTCTTTCGATCCCGGGTTCGCGTCGGTCCCGAGTAGCTCACCCAGGGCCTCCGCTATCGCCACACTGCGGTGTTTACCGCCCGTGCAGCCCACTGCCACGGTCATGTATCGCTTCCCCTCTTGGCGGTAGCCCTCGGTGGTGAGATCTATGAGATGGCGTCCGGTGCCCAGATAGTCCTGGGCGCCCGGCCGCGACAGCACATACTCACTGACCGGGGCATCCTGTCCGGTCTGTTCTCGGAGTTCCGGGACCCAATGCGGATTGGGCAGGAATCGCAAATCCAGAACCATATCGGCGTCCAGTGGTACTCCGTACTTGAAACCGAACGATTGGATAGTCAGCTGCAGAGCCGTGGTGCCGCCACCGCCGTACGCCTCCTCCAGCTTGCGGTGCAGCTGGTGAATGGACAGCGCGGTGGTATCGATGACCAGGTCCGCCGCGGTCTTCACCGAGGCGAGCCGGTGACGCTCCGCGGCGATGCCGGCGGTCAGGGTGCCATCGGCGCTCTCGCTCTGCAGTGGATGCCGCCGACGCGCGAATCCGTAACGTCGGATGAGCACATCATCGGAGGCTTCCAGGAACAGGATGCGCGTTCGCACCCCGCTCGCACGCAGTTGTTCGGTGACTGCCGACAAATTTCCGGTGAAGAAGCGGCTTCGCACATCCATCACCATGGCCAGCTTGCGAATCGGCGGGTCCGCACCCGCCCCCAGCTCGACCATGCGCCCGATGAGCTCGGGCGGAAGATTGTCGGCGACGTAGTAACCCAGATCCTCCAGCACCTTGGCGGCAGTACCGCGGCCGGCGCCGGATAAACCGGTGACGATAACGACTTCGACCGGAGCGTCGACCCCATCGGGAAGCGATGGTGCACGCCGGGCCGCTGTGGACTGTGGATCATCGATGTCGGCCGTACTGCTGCTTTCGACCGCACTATTGCTGGCTTCGACGCGCGTCATGTCCTACCGGGTTCGTTTTCTGGGCGTGTCCCTCGATCATCCTGCACCGGCTCCCGTTTGCGCGGCAGGCGCACGCGGGAGCCGAGATACAAGTGTGATTACTTCTTCCGACCTGCACAGTACGCGTGTCGCGAGTTTTACCCTCGGCGTGTCGGACAGGTTGGCGAGGGGTAGCTTACGCCTCTCGCCGACCTCGCGACGGGTGCCGGAATTATTCGGTGCCGAACGATTGCCCGGCCGGTTCCGGCGCCTCCGCGGCGGGCGCCGGCTCCGCGCCCGACGCGTTCTCGGTGCTCAGCGCCGCGAGCACGGCCTTCGCGGTGGCCATCCCGATCCCCGGAACCTCGGTGATTTGCTCGACCGTCGCCTGCTTCAGTTTGGCAACGGACCCAAAATGGGTGACCAGTGCGGTCTTCCGGGTCGCGCCCAGGCCCGGAACCGCGTCCAGCGCCGAGGCCGTCATGCGCCGCGAGCGTTTGCTGCGATGGAAGGTGATGGCGAAACGGTGCGCCTCGTCGCGCACCCGCTGCAGCAGATACAGCGATTCGCTGGTGCGCGGCATGATCACCGGATCCGGCTCGTTGGGCACCCAGACCTCTTCGAGTCGTTTGGCCAGGCCGATGACCGCCACGTCGGTGATGCCGAGTTCGTCCAGGACCTCGGCCGCGGCGTTGACCTGCGGCGCGCCGCCGTCGACCACGTAGAGGTTGGGCGGATAGGCGAACCTGCGCGGTTTGCCCGTCTTGGGGTCGATGCCCGGTAAGCCGGGATCCAGTGCGTCGGAATCGAATTCGAGCTCCGCGGCCTCGGCGGCGTCGAGATCGCGGCGCAGTTTGGCGAAGCGGCGGCGGGTGACCTCGGCGATGCTGCCGACGTCGTCGGAGCGGCCGTCCCCGGCGGCCTCCTTGATGCTGTAGTGCCGGTACTCGGACTTGCGCGGCAGGCCGTCCTCGAACACGACGAGCGAGGCGACCACGTCGGTGCCCTGCACGTGGCTGATGTCGACGCATTCGATGCGCAGCGGCGCGCTGTCCAGGTCGAGCGCATCCTGGATGCCCTGCAGCGCCACCGAGCGCGCGGTCAGATCGCCGGCCCGCTTGAGCTTGTGCTGGGCCAGGGACTCCTTGGCGTTGCGCTGCACGGTCTCGGCCAGCGCCTTCTTGTCCCCGCGCTGGGGCACCCGCAGCTGCACGGCCGAACCGCGCAGGTCCGAGAGCCACTGCTGGACCTGTTCGGCGTCGTTGGGCAGGGCCGGGACCAGCACCTCGCGCGGCACGACCGCGCCGGGCTGCTCGTCGCCGGTTTGTTCGGCCTGGTTGGTCTGCTCTCCGTAGAACTGGGTGAGGAACTGCTCGACCAGGGCGGGCAACTCGCCGCCGGTGTCCACCGCGTCGATGGCGTCGCCGGACTTGTCGACCACCCAGCCGCGCTGGCCGCGTACCCGGCCGTTGCGCACGTGGAAGATCTGCACCGCGACCTCGAGCTCGTCGATGGCGAAGTCGACCACGTCCGCGTCGGTGCCGGTACCCAGCACGACGGCCTGCTTCTCCAGGGCCCGCCGCAGCGCGGCGACATCGTCGCGCAGCCGGGCGGCGGTCTCGAAGTCCAGGTCCTCGGCGGCGGCGACCATGCGCTTCTCGAGCTCTTTGACGAGACGATCGGTCTTGCCGGAGAGGAAGTCGCAGAAGTCCTCGACGATCCGGCGGTGTTCGCCCGCGGTGACCCGCCCGACGCACGGCGCGGAACATTTGTCGATGTAGCCGAGCAGACAGGGACGCCCGATCTGGTTGTGCCGCTTGAACACTCCGGCCGAGCACGTGCGCACCGGGAAGACCCGCAGCAGCAGATCGAGGGTCTCGCGAATGGCCCAGGCGTGTGCGTACGGGCCGAAGTACCGCACGCCCTTCTTGCGCGGACCGCGGTACACGAAGACCCGGGGGTACTCCTCGTTCAGGCTGACCGCCAGCACGGGGTACGACTTGTCGTCGCGGTAGCGCACGTTGAAGCGCGGATCGAATTCCTTGATCCAGTTGTACTCCAGCTGCAGCGCCTCGACCTCGGTGGACACCACCGTCCACTCGACACTGGACGCGGTCGTCACCATCTGCCGGGTGCGCGGATGCAGGGAGGAGACGTCGGCGAAATACGAGTTCAGCCTGCTGCGCAGACTTTTCGCCTTGCCGACGTAGATGACCCGCCCGTGGACGTCCCGGAACTTGTAGACGCCGGGTTCAACGGGAATGGTCCCCGGCGCGGGCCGGTACGTCGCGGGATCTGCCACGCCCCCAGGTTAACGAGGCCCTCCGACACCGACGCCGGGGCTGCCTCCCGCCCGCGGGCGGAGGTCTCTGCGCGGGCGTACGCGACGGCGTCGCGGGCTCGGCGCACCCCGGGCGCTCCGGCGACGCGACACCGGCGAAGGAAAGCGCCACGCCGGGCGATTCATCCGGAACGTCCGCGGCACCGAAGGTATCCGCAAGATCACCGAAACGATGGGAGCAGCATCATGATCCGCCTTCGCCGCAGCCGCCGGTCCCTCGCGATCAGCGCCGCCTCCAGCCTGGCCGCCGCGATTCTCGTGGCCGTGTCCGGACCCGCGTCCGCCGCCGAGAACGCCGCGTCGGCGCCGGTCGTGCGGGCGGAATTCACGGTGCGCACCGCACAGGCGGCCACCTGCGACGGCGCGCCGAGCGCCGGGTTCACGATCGCCTGACCGCGCCCGCGGGATTCGGCCGAACACGGTGGTCAGCCGTCCCGTGGCGCGCCACGCCGAGCGACGCATCCGCCGAGCCTGCGGCATCGAAGAACCCCGCGAGGTCAGTATTGGACGACCTGTCACAGGACGACCTGTCCGAATTCGAGGGGAGCAGCATTGATGATCAGTCTCCGCCCGCACAACCGGTTCCCGGCTGTCGCCGCCGCGCTGGGTCTCGGCGCCGCCGCACTGGTCGGCCCGGCCCTGGCCGTGGTGACCGCCCCGTCCGCGCGGGCGAACCCGCAGCCCTGCCGGATCGATCGCGGGGTGGACACCGCCACCTTCACCTGCCCCGACGACGGCAACTGGTACGCCGCGGTCGTGCGCTGCGCGGGCAGCCGCCAGGTGGGACACGGGGCCCAGTCCCCCACCTACATCGTGGGCGACGCGGTGCGCCCGCTGGTGCCGACCACGATCGAATGCAACGGCGCGGGCAAGACCGGCGTGGTCCTCGAGACCTGGACCGACGGCCCGTTCTGAGCCGGGCCCGCTGACACAACGCTGAAAACACCTGGGCGCTGCGGACTTTCGGAGCGCCTTCGCGGTGCCGGGGGCCGCGCGGCACTCGGCATCGCTTTGACGCGCAGGAACAGCGCCCCGGGGCGGCCACGGTGGACCCCCCGCGGGGTCACCATGCGGCGAAGCGACCGGGGGGTCAGGCGCGCACGCGGGTATCGGGTTCGAGGGCACGGGCCGCGCGCACCTCGCGGTCCAGGGCCGCGGCCAGATCGCCGCGGTCGCCCACCTCGACGGTGTCGAGTTCGAGCCAGTCCGCCATCTCCCGCAGCGCGCCGGCCAGCTCGGCGGCCACGCGGGCGGTGTCACGGCCGGGCTCGGCGAACGCGCCGGGCACCCGCAGGCGTCCGGTGGCGCGGTCCGCGCGCAGGTCCACCCGGCCCACGAGTTCGCCGTCGAGCAGGAACGGGAAGACGTAATACCCGTGTACGCGTTTGGGTTCGGGGGTGTAGATCTCGATGCGGTAGTGGAAGTCGAAGAGGCGCTCGGTGCGGTCGCGGAAGAAGATCAGCGGATCGAACGGGCACAGCAGCGCCGCGCCCGTGATCCGGCGGGGCGTGCGGGCATCGGCGTGCAGGTACGCGGGCTTGTCCCAGCCCTGCACCCGGACCTGGCGCAGCTCCCCCGACTCGAGCAGATCCGCGATGGCGGGTTCGGTCTGTTTGCGGTTGAGCCGGTAGTAGTCGCGCAGGTCGGTCTCGGTGCCGATCCCGTGCGCGACGGCCGCGCGCCGCACCAGTTCCCGGATGGCGTCCGGCTCGTCGACCTCGCGCGCCGCCACCTCCGGCGGGAGCACGCGTTCGGTGAGGTCGTAGTAGCGCTGGAAACCGACCCGCTTCGCGACCGAGAGCTCACCCGAGGCGAACAGCTGCTCGCAGACGACCTTGGTCTCGCTGTAGTTCCAGCCCCAGTGATCCTTGGATCGGGGCCGGTCCAGTTCCAGGTGGCGTTCCACCGCGCCCGCGGTGCTCGGCCCGAACTCGCGCAGCACACCGATCACATCGTCGATCAGGGCCGAATCCCGTTCGCCCGCCGACAATCCCGCCCAGCGGCCGTTGCGGTACTTCTCCATGCGCCAGCGCATGAGCGGCCAGTCAGGCACCGGCAGCAGCGCGGCCTCGTGCGCCCAGTACTCCACGAACTGCCGCGGGCGGCGGGCGCTGTGACTCCAGGCGAGGTCGTCCAGCAGCGTGCGATCGTAGGCCCCGATGCGGCTGAACAGCGGCGCGTAGTGCGCGCGCACCACCGCGGCCACCGAATCGAGCTGCAGCAGTTTGGTGCTGTCGAGCGCTTTGAGCACCGTGCGCCGGGTGGGCGGGGTACTCGGGCGAGCGGCGGCGAAGCCCTGGGCGGCCAGGGCGATACGACGCGCCGTCGCGACGGTCAGCGTGGGCGCTCCCTCGAGCGAAATCGGCACACTCGCACAATGCCATGCCCCACCGACACCCAAACTCGATACACTCATGTATCGAACTTCGACAGAACCAGGAAACAGGGATGATCGAGAATCCGGATGTCATCGTCGTCGGCGCCGGTCTGGCCGGCCTCGTCGCCACCCACGAGCTGGTCAAGGCCGGTAAGCGGGTGCTGATCGTGGATCAGGAGAACCGCGCGAACCTCGGTGGGCAGGCGTTCTGGTCGCTGGGCGGGCTGTTCTTCGTGGACAGTCCGGAGCAGCGCCGCCTCGGCGTGAAGGACTCCCTCGAACTCGCCATGCAGGACTGGCTCGGCTCGGCCGGCTTCGACCGCGACGACGAGGACCACTGGGCCCGGCAGTGGGCGCGCGCCTACGTCGAGTTCGCCGCCGGCGAGAAGCGTCAGTACCTGCACGATCTCGGTCTGCGGGTGACCCCGCTGGTGGGCTGGGCCGAACGCGGCGGCGATACCGCGGACGGACACGGCAATTCGGTGCCGCGCTTCCACCTCACCTGGGGCACCGGCCCCGAGGTGGTGCGCGTGTTCCTGGAGCCGGTGCTGGCCGCCGAACAGCGCGGGCAGGTCGGCTTCGCGTTCCGGCACCGGGTGGACGAGCTGGTGCTGTCCGGCGACGCGGTGACCGGCGTGCGCGGCAGCGTGCTCGAGCCGTCCGAGGCCGAGCGCGGGGTGGCTTCGTCCCGGGATGTGGTGGGCGACTTCGAGATCGGCGCCCGGGCGGTCATCGTGACCTCCGGCGGCATCGGCCACAATCACGAGCTGATCCGGCGCAACTGGCCGGTGGATCGCCTGGGCCCGTGCCCCGAGCACATGATCTCCGGCGTCCCCGCGCACGTGGACGGGCGCATGCTCGGCATCACCGAGGCCGCGGGCGGGCGCATCGTGAACCGGGATCGCATGTGGCACTACACCGAAGGCATCCACAACTGGGATCCGATCTGGCCCGATCACGCCATCCGGATCATTCCGGGACCGTCGTCGCTGTGGTTCGACGCGAACGGCAAACGCATGGTCGCACCGTGTTTCCCGGGTTTCGACACCAATTCCACGATGAAAGCGATTCTTTCGACCGGATACGACTATTCGTGGTTCATTCTCGACCAGTCGATCATCGAGAAGGAATTCGCGCTCTCGGGTTCGGAACAGAATCCCGATATCACCGGCAAGGATTTGAAACTCACGCTCAAGAGCCGGGTGGCCAAGGGCGCACCGGGTCCGGTCGAGGCCTTCAAGAAGCACGGCTCGGATTTCGTGGTCGCCGATAACCTGGCGGATCTGGTGGCGGGCATGAACAAGATCTCGCGCGGCCCGCACCTGGATTTGGCCGACATCGAGCGGCAGATCGTGGCGCGCGATCGCGACGCCGAGCACAAGTTCAGCAAGGACGCGCAGCTCATGGCGATCGGCAACGCGCGCCGCTACCTCGGGGACAAGCTCGGCCGGGTCGCCACCCCGCACAAGATCCTGGATCCTGCGCACGGCCCGCTCATCGCGGTGCGCCTGAACATCCTGACCCGAAAGACCCTGGGCGGCTTGCAGACCAACCTGGATTCGCAGGTCATGCGCCCCGACGGCTCGGCGTTCCCGGGCCTGTACGCCGCGGGCGAGGTCGCCGGCTTCGGCGGCGGCGGCGTCCACGGCTACAACGCACTGGAAGGCACCTTCCTCGGCGGCTGCATCTTCTCCGGCCGCGCGGCCGGCAAGGCGCTGGGCCGGACGCTGAAGTAACGAAAGTCGCTCCGCCGCCCGGTTATTCGTCCGGGCGGCGGTGACGACCGAGCTCGCGGGTTCGGGGTGACTCCCGGGGTACCCCCGACATCGGCCCGGCGCCCGACCGGCGGCACGAGAAGGGGACGGTCAGCGGCTCTCGGCTGTGCCCTGAACATCCGGGGAGACGGCACAGAACCAGCGGTAGCAGTCCTTGCGGAGCAGCAGCGCGAGCACGACGCCGGAAGCCATCACGCCCAGCAGGATCGTGAAAGGCCCCACCCCCGTGGGCATGTCCGCCGAGACCAGGCGGAAGACGCCCAGAAACGCTTGCAGGCTGGCCAAACCCAGCGTGCCCACCCAGACCCACGGTGAGCGCAGGCCGAAAAGCAGTGCCGCGCCGCCGGTTACCCAGGCGGCGAAGAAATGCCCGGCGCTGCCCAGGACCGATTCGAAGCCGCTGCTCAGCGCCACCAGGCCGTGCACCAGCGCCAAACCCGCTGCGACATAGGCCGCGTACTGGGTTTCCCGCACCTTCGCGGGCAGCGCGATCTCGGAACCATCACGACGAAGAACACGAACAATGCTGGTGAAACGCTCCGAAACCGAAGCCGGAACACCGTTTCCCGCAGCTGCCGGCGAGATGTCCATCTCATCGACCACAGCCGTATGCGTACTCACAGCACTCCTCGTCGAGTAACCCCTGATTGCGCGCCCCCTGCGAACGCACAGAGCCTGACGCTAACCAAACGTTCGGATACTCGACAATCGAGTTCGGCAAGTTATGACCATGGCCACAGCGCATAGCGCGAGGGGTTCAAACGTGATCTCGAACACATAACGGCCGCACACGATTTGCGTGTGCGGCCGTTGTAAGCGCAGGTCTCCCGGCAATTCTCCAGTGTACCGCCGGAAGCCGAAAACTACTTGTCGTCCATGGGAATCGGCGGAATCACCGGAAACTCCCCGGTGTATCCGGCCCGCTCGGCGGCGATGGCCAGCACCCGCTTCTCGGCGAATTTCCACCCGATCAGCAAGGCGGGCACGATGATCAGCAGGCTCGAGACCGTCCAGGTGCCGACCGGGCGGTCGAACGCCATGAGCACCAGCACCACGAACAGGAACACCAGCGTGGCGATGCCGGTGTAGGGCGCGCCGATCATGCGGAAGGCCGGGCGCTCGGCCCGCCCGTCGCGCGACCAGTACCAGAGCTTGAGCTGGCACAGCACGATCGTGGCCCAGGAGGCCAGGATGCCCAGGGAGGCCACGTTCAGCACGATCTCGAACGCCTCGTCCGGCACGATGTAGTTCAGCCAGATCCCGGCCAGCGCGATGACGCTGGTCAGCAGGATGCCGCCGTAGGGCACACCGGCTTTGGACATCCGCGAGGTGAACTTGGGCGCGCTGCCGTTCATGGCCATCGAGCGCAGGATGCGGCCGGTGGAGTAGAGCCCGGCGTTGAGACTGGACAGGGCGGCGGTGAGCACCACGAAGTTCATGATCGAACCCATGTGCGCGACACCGACTTTGCTGAAGAAGGTGACGAACGGGCTCTCGCCGGCCTTGTAGTCGACGTACGGCAGCAGCAGTGCCAGCAGTACGATAGACCCGCAGTAGAACACCGCGATGCGCACGATGACCGAGTTGATGGCGCGCGGCATGATCTTGGCCGGATTCTCGGTCTCACCGGCGGCGATGCCGACCATTTCGACCGCGGCGTAGGCGAAGATGACGCCCGAGGTGACCGTGATCAGGGGCAGCACGCCGGTCGGGAACCAGCCGCCCGCGTCGCTCACCATGCCGAGCCCGGTCGGCTGCCCGTCGACGTCGAACCGACCGGCCAGGAAGATCGTGCCGACCACCAGGAAGGTCACGAGCGCGGCCACCTTGATCATGGCGGCCCAGAATTCCATCTCGCCGAACCATTTCACCGACACCAGATTCACACCGAGCACGATGACGAGCGCGCCCAGCGCCAGAATCCATTGCGCCACCGGCTCGAACGGACCCCAGTAGTGCAGATAGGTGGCAACCGCGGTGGTGTCCACGATGCCGGTCATGGACCAGTTCAGGAAGTACATCCAGCCGGCGACGAATGCCGCTTTCTCCCCGAAGAATTCACGCGCGTAGGAGACGAACGACCCCGAGGAGGGGCGGTGCAATACCAATTCGCCGAGCGCGCGCAGAATGAAGAACACGAAGATGCCGCAGATGAGATACACCAGGAACAGCGACGGTCCGGCGTCGCGCAGGCGACCGCCCGCGCCCAGGAACAGGCCGGTGCCGATG
The DNA here is from genome assembly GCF_040614455.1 of Nocardia sp. NPDC005978. Lineage (NCBI taxonomy): Bacteria > Bacillati > Actinomycetota > Actinomycetes > Mycobacteriales > Nocardiaceae > Nocardia > Nocardia sp. NPDC005978. Next base: position 61,772 of record NZ_JBEXUS010000020.1, on the reverse strand, counting down.
GCGCCGCCGATGGCGATCATCTGCAACTGCCGAGGCTTGAGGGCCTTGTGATAGCCGCTGTCCTCAGCTGTGAGGTTGGTGGCCTTCGTCCGGATCTCGGTCATTCGCCGGTTAACCCTCCGCAATCGTGTATTGAGGCGGTCCGAGAGTACCCCGCGATTTGCCGTGGATCACATCGCCGCTCCGAGCTGGGTAACAGCCAAAGGTTATAACCGGACATAACCAGCGGAAATGCGGTCGATTAGCAATAGCCGAAACGATGCCAGAACGGTGTCTATCACCCACATTGGCGGTATCCGGACATCCCTGGCACCGGCTGGCTCAAACCCCGACCCCGACCGCTGTCCGGCGCTAGAGTCCGACCATGAAGCGCGTGCGACGGAATCTCTGGAGCGGCGCGAGTGCCGCGGTCCTGCTGCTCCTGGGTATGGCGACCGCATGCTCGTCCGGGCAGGACGAGGCGCAGTCCTGTACGACCGCGCCCAACGGCGTGCCGATCAGCGTGCGCGCGAGCGCCACCGGCGGGCCGACCACCACCAATCTGAGCCTGCGGCCCGAGATCGCCAGCGGCTATCGCACCGGCATGAAACCGGTGCGCACCAACACTTTCGCGGTCTCCACCGCCAATCCGATCGCCACCGAGGCGGCCTGCCGGGTGCTGCGCGACGGCGGCACCGCCGCGGACGCGCTCATCGTCGCGCAGACCGTGCTGGGCCTGGTCGAGCCGCAGGCGTCCGGCATCGGCGGCGGCGCGTTCCTGCTGTACTACGACGCGACCTCCAAGGCACTCGAAGCCTACGACGGGCGCGAGACCGCCCCGGCCGCGGCGACCCCGGACTATCTGCGCTGGATCAGCGACGCCGATCGCACTGTGCCGCAACCGAACGCGCGGGCCAGCGGGCGGTCGATCGGCGTGCCCGGGGTGCTGCGCCTGCTGGAGGCCGCGCATCGCGAGCACGGCAAACAGGGCTGGGGCGAGCTCTTCGGACCGGCCGTGGCGCTAGCGGACCAGGGCTTCCAGATCAGTCCGCGGCTCGCGGGCCAGATCGCCGAATCCGCAACCGATCTCGCGCGCGACGAGAACGCGCGGGCCTATTTCCTGCAGCCCGACGGCACCGCCAAGACCGAGGGCGCCACCCTCACCAACCCGGCCTACGGCAAGACCCTGGCCGCGCTGGCGGTGGACGGCGCGAACGCCTTCTACACCGGGGCGGTGGCCGAGGACATCGTCGAGGCCGTGGCCGACACCTCCGGCGGGCGGACGCCGGGATCGGTGTCCCTGGCGGATCTTTCCTCCTATCAGGTGAAGAAGCGGACAGTGCTGTGCGCGCCGTATCGCACGCACGAGGTGTGCGGCATGCCGAATCCGTCGTCCGGCGGGATCACCGTGGCCGCGACGCTCGGCATCCTGTCGAACTTCGATCTGGGCTCGATGCGCCCTTCGAGCACCGACGGCGACAACGACGCCGCGCGCAACGGCGGTAAGCCCACCGCCGAGGCCGTGCACCTGATCTCCGAGGCCGAACGCCTGGCCTACGCCGATCGCGACAAATACATCGCCGACTCGGATTTCATTCCGCTGCCCGGCAATTCACCGCAGACGCTGCTGGATCCGACCTACCTGAAGCAGCGCGCGGCCCTCATCGACCCCACCCGCAGCATGGGCGCCGCGCAACCGGGCGACTTCGGACCCGTGCCACTCGGTGTGGGGCCGCAGCCGCCCGAGCACGGCACCAGCCACATCTCCATCATCGATCAGTACGGCAACGCCGCGGCGATGACGACGACGGTGGAATCGGCCTTCGGCTCCTTCCACCTGGTGGACGGCTTCGTGCTGAACAATCAGCTCACCGACTTCGCCGCCGATCCGCTCGGGAAAGACGGTGTGCCCGTGGCCAATCGGCTCGATCCGGGCAAGCGCCCGCGCAGTTCGATGAGCCCCACCCTGGTCTTCGACCGCGCCGCCGACGGCTCGCGCGGCGCCCTCACGCACGTCACCGGCTCCCCCGGCGGTTCGGTGATCATCCAGTTCGTGGTGAAAACCCTGGTGGGCATGCTCGATTGGGGCCTGGACCCGCAGCAGGCGGTCTCCGCGGTCTCCTTCGGCGCGGCCAACTCCCCCGTCACGAACGTGGGCGGCGAGCATCCGGCCGTCGATCCGGCGAACAACGGTGACAACGATCCGCTGGTCCAGCGCCTGCGCCAACTGGGCCACCAGGTGTCGGTGGCTCCGCAGTCCAGCGGCCTCTCGGCCGTGGTCCGCGACGGCGACGACCTGATCGGCGGCGCGGACCCCCGTCGCGAGGGAGCCGTGCTCGGCGACACCCGCTGACACCTACGTCCGGCGCGAGCGGTACCCCGGGAACGGCGACACCCGCCACCGATCGGTGGCGGGTGTCGTGGTCCGTTGTGGCCGGTCGATCACCGCACCGGGAGCGCTGAGCCCTCAGCCCTGATTCTCGCCCGTGTACTTCGCGCCCAGTTCGCGGAAGCGGTCCATGGCGTCGGCGGCCAGCAGTTTGTCGTTGGTGCGGATGGCCAGCAGGGGCACGTACTCGTCGTGCACGAGTTCCAGACGCGCCCAGGACTTCTTGTCCGGGAAGGACAGGCCGCGGATGTCGGGCCAGGCGAACTCGTTCTCGCCGAAGATGTTGCGCACCTCCACACCCCGGCGCCCCACCCGCACGCGCGGGCGGGTGAGCAGCAGCACCGCGCCACCGAGGATGAAGCCGAAGACCGCGAGGCCGATCTGATCCGAGACCTGGAAGGTCACGCCCGTCGAGCCGCGGCGCAGGAACACGCCCATCACCGTGAAGAACACCGCCAGGAACACCGCGACGATCCACGCGGTGCGCACCGAACGATGCGGGCGCACAACGAGATCCCAGTCGCCGTCCGGCGACTGCGCGCTCGGGGCAGGGGCCGATCCGGGAGACTGCGACCGGGTTCCGGCGGCGCCGCTCACCGCGGTCGCACCGGCGTCGGCCGCGCCCCCGCCCGGTGCGGGCTCCGATTCCGCGGCCGCGGTGGTCGATGACTTCGGCTCTGACGCAGGCACTTCGGCCGCACCATCCTTCGATTGCGCGGCGGGCTCGCGGGGCGGCTCGTCCGAACCGCCGTCGCGCTTCCAGATCCGGACGACAGGCATTGCTCAGACGGTCTGACGCAGGTCGCGCAGCGTCAGCGCGGCGTCCAGCGCCGCCGCGGACGCCTGCTCGCCCTTGTTCTCGACGGAACCGGGCAGGCCGGCGCGGTCCAGGGCCTGCTGTTCGGTGTTGACCGTGAGCACGCCGTTGGTGACCGGGGTGCCCTCGTCCAGCGAGACGCGGGTCAGCCCGGCGGTGACCGAATCGCACACGTACTCGAAATGCGGTGTCCCGCCCCGGATCACGACGCCCAGCGCGACGACCGCGTCATGGGTGCGGGCCAGCGCCTGCGCGACGACCGGCAGTTCCATCGCGCCGGCGACCCGGACGATGGTGATGTCGGAGACACCGGCCGCGCGCGCGGTCTGCTCGGCGTTGGCGACGAGCGCGTCGCAGATGGTGGTGTGCCAGCGCGACGCGACGATGCCAAGCTTGAGATCCTTGGCATCCGCGAGCTCGAACGACGGTACGCCCGTGCCGCTCATCGATTTCCGCCCTTCTCGATCATCGTGTGTGGAGGAACTGCAGACTCAGTTGGCGGTCTCGCCCAGGTCGAGATCGTCCAGGCCCACCAGGTCGTGGCCCATCCGGTCCCGCTTGGTGCGCAGATAATGCAGATTGTGCGAATTCGCACGGACCGGCATTTGCACCCGCTCGGTAATACTGAGCCCGTAGCCCTCGATTCCGGCGCGCTTGTCCGGATTATTGGTCAGCAGGCGCATCGAGGAGATGCCCAGATCGACCAGGATCTGCGCGCCGGTGCCGTAGTCGCGCGCGTCGGCGGGCTGGCCGATGGCCAGGTTCGCGTCGTAGGTGTCCAGGTCCTGTTCGTCCTGCACCTGGTAGGCCTGCAGCTTGTGCATGAGGCCGATGCCGCGGCCCTCGTGCCCGCGCATGTACAGCACGACGCCGCGGCCTTCGTCGGCCACCAGTTGCATCGCCGCGTTCAGCTGCGGACCGCAGTCGCAGCGCAGCGAACCGAAGACGTCGCCGGTCAGGCATTCGGAGTGCACGCGCACCAGCACGTTCTCGCCCTTGCCGTCCGCGCCCGCGATATCGCCCATGACCAGGGCGACATGCTCGGACTCGTCGTATTCGCTCTCGTAGCCGATCGCCTTGAAGTCACCGAAATCGGTGGGGATGCGGGCCTCGGCAACGCGGCGCACGTGCTTCTCGTTCTTGCGCCGCCAGGCGATCATGTCGGCGATGCAGATGAGCGCCAGGTCGTGCTCGTCGGCGAAGACGCGCAGCTCCTCGGTGCGCGCCATGTCGCCTTCGTTCTTCTGGCTCACGATCTCGCAGATGACGCCGGCGGGGCTGAGCCCGGCCATGCGCGAGAGGTCCACCGCGGCCTCGGTGTGGCCCGCGCGGCGCAGGACGCCACCGTCCTTGGCGCGCAAGGGAACCACGTGCCCCGGGCGGGTCAGGTCGTCGGACTTGGCCTGCGGATCGGCGAGCACACGCATGGTGGCGGCGCGATCGGCGGCCGAGATGCCGGTGGTGATGCCGACCCGGGCATCCACCGAGACGGTGTACGCGGTGCCGTGCTTGTCCTGATTGACGGCGTACATGGGCGGCAGGCCCAGCCGGTCGCAGTCCTCGCCGGTGAGCGGTACGCAGATGTAACCGGAGGTGTAGCGGATCATGAAGGCCACCAGTTCGGGGGTTGCCTTCTCCGCCGCGAAGATGAGGTCGCCCTCGTTCTCCCGGCCCTCGTCGTCGACGACGACAACGGCCTTACCGGCGGCGATGTCGGCGACTGCGCGCTCGATGGTGTCGAACCTGGTCACGTCTGTTGTGCTCCATCTCGATTAGGTGCCGTACCTACAGTAGGGCAGTGTCCAATTTGCGCCGCCTTCGGCGTCGCGAACTGGCGGTTCAGCCCCTTTGCACGAGTCTCTCCACGTATTTGGCGATGATGTCGACCTCCAGGTTCACCGTCGCTCCGACGGGCGCGGTGCCCAGCGTGGTCAGGGCCAGCGTGGTGGGGATGAGCGAGACCTCGAACCAGTCCTTGCTGCCGTCGGGGGCGGCCTCCTCGGCCAGGCCCAGCCCGGACACGGTGAGCGAGATGCCGTCGACGGTGATGGAGCCCTTCTCCACGACGTAGCGGGCGATGCTGTCCGGCAGCGAGATTCGCACGACCTCCCAGTTCTCCGAGGGGGTGCGCGCGAGGACCGTGCCGGTGCCGTCGACGTGGCCCTGCACGATGTGACCGCCCAGGCGGCTGTTCACCGCGGCAGCGCGCTCGAGATTGACGCGCGAGCCGACCCCGAGGCCGCCGATGCTGGAGCGGTTCAGCGTCTCGGCCATGACGTCGACGGTGAAGACGTCGGATTCGACGGTCTCGTCCACCACGGTCAGGCATACGCCGTTCACCGCGATCGAATCGCCGTGCCCGGCATCGGCGGTGACGAGGGGGCCGCGAATGGTGAGCCGGGCCGCGTCGGCCAGTTGCTCGGAGGCGACGATCTCGCCCAGCTCCTCGACGATGCCTGTGAACATGCCCTGCCTCTCCCTTACGCCTGCGGCCGCGGTGCCGGGCCCGCCGCTCGGGGTAACCGCCCGAGCCGCGGGCGGTATTCCCGGCGCGCCGTTGCCGCCCGGTTCTCCCCCTCAGCCTAACGACGCCGGGTCGTAGGCGACATGCGGCCTAGTTCACTGGAGCGTTCGAGACTTCGAGGCACGGCGAAGCCGACGAACCGGACCAGAGGTGGGCTAATCGAACCGATTGCCGACGTATCCCAATTGAAATTCGGGCATTTCCAGATTTAGCGAATTAGCTAATTCGGGCTAATCGGGCGGGCGTACCCAATTCGCGACTCGCTTACACCAAATTCTTGCGCCACAGCGAAAATGGACGCAAGATTGTTATGCAGCTGATTTCACGGTTCAACTGCCCGGCAGTTCGACATCACCCGCGGTCCGCTCCGCAGCCGACTACCCCGCAGCTCAGCTACTCAGCTGTACAACTTCTCCGCAGTTCTCCGGCGAGACAGCAGTTCAACGAAGAACGGTCTACCCACCCGTGGCCAGTCCCGGTCCGGGTGCTCCTCGCAGCAGTCAAACTCAGGAAGGTTGGGCCCTCGCGGGCCGGATCCAGGTGGAAGACAACACTTTTAGGGGTGCGGTGTGACAACGATGCTTCTCGATTCGACACTCGAGGTTCGTTGCGTTCAGTATCGGCGCGAATTTCATCTGCCGGCATCGATCGATCCGACGTCACGGCACATCCTGCTGGAGATAGGCAGCCGGTACGGCGCCATCACCATGCCCGCCGAACTCGGCGAACGCGTCCAACAGCGGCTCGCCGCAGCCGATCTGGCCGGTCCGGTGGTGCACCACCCCCGGGCCCGGCGCTGGACGTTCATCACCGGCCCGACCCGGCCCGACGGGCTCGGCGCCGCGGTCTCGGCCACGCTGTTCCGCATGTACGCCACGGTCGCCTGCGCGGGCGCGCAGGTGGTGCTCCCGTCCGCCGATGACGAGCGGACGGGTTATCGCACCTGGATTCAGGCTCCCGAGAGCGCCACCGCGGTGCCGCCCCTGGAGTCGGTCGTCTCGGCGCTGCTCGAGCGCTGAGACCGGACCCGCGCGACTAGGAGGCCGACGCGGCCTCGACCGCGATCACCTTCTGCCGCAAGGCTTCCACCGTGGCTGCCGGGTCGGCGGTGCCGTACACCGCCGATCCCGCCACGAAGCAGTCGATGCCCGCCTCGGCGGCCTGTTCGATGGTGTCCATATTGATGCCGCCGTCGATCTCGACCACCAGGCGCAGGTCACCCGCGTCGACCAGCCGGCGCACCTTACGGGCCTTCTCCAGCACCTCGGCGATGAAGGACTGCCCACCGAAACCGGGCTCCACGCTCATCACCAGCAGGGTGTCGAAATCCTTCAGGATCTCCAGGTACGGCTCGATCGGGGTGCCGGGCTTGACCGACAGACCGGCCTTGGCCCCCGCGGCGCGAATATCGCGGGCCACGGCGATCGGGTTGTCGGTGGCCTCGGCGTGGAAGGTCACGTTGTACGCGCCCGCCTCGGCATAGCCGGGCGCCCAGCGCTCGGGATCCTCGATCATGAGGTGGCAGTCCAGCGGAATGTCGGTGGCCTTCAACAGACTCTGCACCACCGGCAGGCCCAGGGTGAGATTCGGCACGAAGTGGTTGTCCATGACATCCACGTGCACCCAGTCGGCGCCCTCGATCGCCTTCACCTCGTCACCGAGACGCGCGAAGTCAGCGGACAGGATGGACGGGGCGATCATCGGCGCGGGCCGCTGAAAGGGCGAGGTAGGAGTGCACACAGGCGGCAGTCTAACGGGCAGGCCGCACCCCGGACCCCGGCACCGTTGCGAGGGCGTCCGGAATCCGCGATCGCTGCCATTGCGCTGATTGCCGGCGGCTGGAATGGGTAGCCTAGTGCAGGTGATCAACATTTCGGCGGAACAAGGGCTGCGTGCCACCCCGGTCGAGATCGGTGTCGCCGCATCCGTCTCCCAGTTGCCCATCGTGCGCGGACTCGCCGAAACACTGGTGCTGCTCAGCGATTTCACCCTCGACGAGGTCGCCGACATTCGCCTGGCCGTCGACGAGGCCGCTTCCACCGTGATCGGGCTGGCCGCGCCCGGCACCACCCTGCAGTGCGTCTTCACCGTCGGTGAGAACGACCTGGTGGTGCGCGTCAGCGGCGTGGCGGCCACCGAGGGGCTGCCCGACCAGCGCAGCTTCGGCTGGCATGTCCTGCGCACCCTGTCCGACGAGATCGACGCCAGCCAGGGCGCCTTCGACGCGACGGTCTCCGGTTACCCGACGACAGTGGAATTCCGGCGGGTCCGGGGGAAGGCGTAGTGCACGACGAGGACATCATGTTCGAAGCTTCCGACTCGCCCCACCCCGAGAAACCCGAAGAACACGACGGCGCCGCCGCGCCCGAGAACGGCTCGGACCCGACGGCCGCCGAACCCGCCGCGACCGCCGAGGCCGACGCGGAGGAACCGGTCGACGCCGAAGAGGCCGAGGAGGTGGTGCGCAGCGTCTCCGGCTACGACGACGTGGCGGGGTTGTTCGAACAGCTCGCCGCCGCCGATCCGGCGTCCGCGCACCGAGCCGTCCTGCGCGCGCAGCTCATTCGGCGCTGCATACCGCTGGCCGACCACATCGCCCGCAAGTTCAGCGGTCGCGGGGAGCCCTTCGACGACCTCACCCAGGTGGCGCGGGTCGGGCTGGTGCACGCGGTGGATCGCTTCGACATCTCGCGCGGCTCCAACTTCCTGTCCTTCGCGGTGCCGACGATCATGGGCGAGGTGCGGCGGTACTTCCGCGACAACACCTGGGCCATGCGAGTTCCGCGGCGGGTCAAGGAAACCCACCTGCGCATCGGCTCGGCCATCGACACGCTGTCGCAGCAGCTGGGCCGCTCGCCGACCGCCAAGGAGATCGCCGCCCAGCTCGGCATCGATCCGGACGAGGTGACCCAGGCGGTCATCGCCGGGAACGCGTACCAGCCCAGTTCCATCGACGCGGTGTCGGTGGGGCGCGATACCGAGGCGTCGCTGCTCGACACGCTCGGCGAGGAGGAATCGCAGTTCGATCGGGTCGAGGAGTACGTGGCGATCCGGCCGCTGCTCGCGGGTCTGCCCGAGCGCGAGCGCCGCATCCTCACCATGCGTTTCTTCGAATCCATGACGCAGACCCAGATCGCGCAGCAGATGGGCATCTCCCAGATGCACGTGTCCCGCATTCTGGCGAAAACCCTTGCGCGACTTAGGGAGCAATCGGCCCGGGAGTGAACGCTCCGAAGCGAGCGAGACCCGCCGTAGAGGGCTTGCCTCGCCCGGTTCGCGGTGCGACGATCGATCTCGTCGGCACGTACCGCATCCTCGGGCGGGACCATGAGGCAACACCGCGATCAACGCATTGTGAACCAGATCGACCAGCTCGTGAACGAGCAGCTGGCCGGCGGGGAACCGTGTACCGGCTACGACTACGGGGATCCGGATTTTCCGCGTTGCCCGCATCCCTGGTGCGACGAGGAGTGGCACGGGCTGCCGATCACCACGCGGATGGCCGAAATGCGCTGGCGGGGCCGGGTCGATCCCGGTTATCGGTATCCCGACGACAGCTCGCCGGTGCTGTGCCCGGGCTCGGACGACGCAGGCACCTATTCCACCGCCGATCAGAGTCGAGCGCTGGCCGAACTGCTGCGGTCCATGGCCGCCCAGCCGGTACGGCGCCGCACGCACGCGCGGCCGCAATGGTGGTGCTGCTTCCACGCGGGTGATCTGGACATCGTGCCCGCGGGCTTCGGCGAGCCGGGGACCCTCCGGCGATTCATCCAGGTCAACGGCGAGACAATCGAACTGGAGCCCGACGAGGACGGCGCGTGCGTCCTCGGCCGCAGCGATCCCGGCGCCGATCGCGACGAGTGGCAGCCGCAGTGGATGGCCATCCACTGCCGCGAGGCCCCGCGCGCGGGGGTGTGGGTCGCGTGGCGGCCCACACCCCCGGGCGAGGACTACTGCGACTGAAGCGGTTTGCGCAGCGCGGCCACGAACATGGCGTCGGTGCCGTGCCGGTGCGGCCACAGCTGCGCGCCCGGGCCCTCGCCCAGATCCGGCACGCCGGGGACGAGTTCGCGGGTGTCGAGCTGTTCGGCGCCGGTGCGGCGGACCATGTCCGAGACCACCGAGACCGTCTCGGGCAGATGCGGCGAGCAGGTCGAGTAGACGACCACGCCGCCGGGGCGCACCAGATCCCATGCGGCGGTGAGCAGTTCACGCTGCAGTGTCACCAGGTCACGCACGTCGGACGGCTGCCGCCGCCAGCGCGCTTCCGGACGGCGGCGCAGCGCGCCCAGACCGGTGCAGGGCGCGTCGACCAGTACGCGGTCGTAGCCGGGGGTGAGCCCGCTGTCGCGGCCGTCGGTGACGTGGATGTCGACCGGCAGGCCGCGCGTGGCCTGGCGGACCAGCTCGGCGCGATGCTCGGCCGGTTCGACGGCGTCGATGTGGAAGCCGTCGATATCGGCGATCGCGCCCAGCAGCGCGGTCTTGCCGCCGGGACCCGCGCACAGGTCGAGCCAGCGGCCGCCATCCGGACCTTCCAGCGGAGCCTTGGTCACCGCGAGCGCGACGAGCTGACTGCCCTCGTCCTGCACCGCGGCCAGGCCCTCGCGCACCGGTTCGAGCTTGCCCGGATCGCCGCCGTCGAGGTACACCGCGTACGGCGACCAGCGACCTTCCTCGCCGCCGGTCACCAGGGCCAGTTCCTCGGCGCTCATTTCGCCGGGGCGGGCCACCAGGTGCACCAGCGGGCGGGCGTCATCGGCTTCGAGGACGTCGCGCAGTTCCCCCGCGTGCGCGCCCAGCGCGTCCGCGAACGCCTGGGCGATCCACACCGGATGCGCGAACTCGAAGGCCATGTGCCCCAGCGGATCCCGCGGCGCGAGCTGTTCGACCCATTCCTCGGCGGACTTCTCCGCCACCCGGCGCAGCACCGCGTTCACGAAACCGGCGCGCCCGATGCCGAATTCGGCGCGCACCAGGGCCACCGAGGTGTCGACCGCCGCGTGCGCCCCGATCCGCGTCCGCAGCAACTGGTAGGTACCCAGCCGCAGCGCGTCCAGCAGCGGGCCGTCGATCTCCTCGATCGTCCGCCCGGCCCCCGCCTCGATCACCGCGTCGAGCAGTCCGAGCGACCGCGCGGTGCCGTAGGTCAGCTCCGTGGCCAGCGCGGCGTCCCGCCCACTGATCCCGCGCTCGCGCAACAGCCCCGGCAACACGAGGTTCGCGTACGCGTCCCGCTCCCGCACGGCCCGCAACACGTCCCGCGCCACGACCCGCACCGGGTCCAGCCCGGCAGTATCGGCAGATCCCCGCTCCCCCACCGGCTTCCGCTTGGCGCCCGCCCCGTCGCCGCCCTTACCGCTCGCCCCGTCGGCACGCTTGCTCCGCGCCGGCGCGGCGCCCTTGCCCGCACCGACGGACTTCTTGTCCCCGCTCGCACGCTTCGGTACGCCACCGTCGCGCGCGGTCGATCGTGTCACGGCGCCGGCGCCCTTCGGCGCACTCCCACCGGTGCTTTCATCACGTGCGTTCGACCGAGCCGCGCCGCTCGCAGGCTTCGATGCGCTCCCTCGCGCGGGTCGAGCGTCATCACCCGCACGAGGGGATGTGCCGCTGCCGTATCCGTCGCGCTCGGACGCACCGGTGCTCGCGGATCGCTTCGGCGCTCCGGCCGATCCTTCCGATCCGTCGGCACCGCGCGCGCCGCCCTGGGCACGCCGCGAATCACCCTGAGCGGCAGCCGATCCGCGCCCGTCCTCGCTGTTCCGCCGGCGATCCTGCCCAGTCGAGCGTGCGCCGCCCGCGGTGAATCCGGCGTCGTCGCGGCGGCCTGGGCCGCCCGCGCGGGAGCCGGTCGATCCGGAGCGCTGCTCCCCCGCCGCCGAGCGCGTGCTACCGGCCGAACGCGAGCCGCCGTCGCTGTAGCGCGCGCCGCCATCGGCCGAGCGCGGGCGGGTCTCATCACCGCGAGCACCGGCCGGCGCGCCGCCGCGAGCGCGGTCACCGACCGGGCTGTAGTCCCATTTGCCGCGCGCGTCCGCACCGCGGCCGCCGCGCAGGGGCGCGCCGGGCGCACTGCTCACGCCGCGCTGATCGCCCTGGGATCGGGTGCGCTTGCCGCCCGCGGTGTTCGGCTTGGCGGGGCGGTCGGCGGAGTTGCCGCCCGCGCGGGAGCCGCGCGGGGCGGACACGCCACGGTCGGTGTCGCCGCTCGGGCGGTCGCGGCCGTCGCCGGCCCCGGTTGTGTTGCGGGACTTGTTGTTCTGCGCGCCGGGCCGCCAGTCACGCTTGGGGGGTTTGGCGCCGCGGCGCGGCTCGCCGGGGGTTTCTCCGCGATCGGAGCGGGTCATTCGACCACCGCGCCGGGCTGGAGGCGGGCGCCGCGCGCCCAGTCGAGGGCAGGCATCATGCGCTTTCCTTGGGGTTGTACCTCGGTGAGGCGGACGGCGGTGGTGGCGGTGCCGATGAAGACGCCCGACTTGCGGACCTCGACAGCGCCCACGGGGAGGGTTTCCTCCACCAGTTCGACGGGGCCGAGTTTGACGCGCTTGCCGTCGACCTCGGTCCAGGCCCCCGGGCTCGGGGTGACCGCCCGGATGCGGCGGGAGACGGCCAGGGCCGGTTCGTCCCAGCGCACGTGGCCGGCTTCGGGCTCCACCTTGGGGGCGTAGGAGACGCCGTCGGTGGGTTGCGGAACCGCTTGCAGAGCACCGGCTTTCACCCCATCGAGGGTGGATTCCAGCAGCTGCGCACCACTTTCGGCCAGGCGCGCCAGCAGCTCACCCGAGGTGTCGGTGACGCGGACCTTTTCGGTGACGGTGCCGAAGACCGGGCCGGTGTCCAGCCCCTTCTCGATGAGGAACGTCGACGCGCCGGTGATCTCGTCACCGGCGAGTACCGCCGACTGCACCGGCGCTGCCCCGCGCCAGGCCGGCAGCAGCGAGAAATGCAGATTGATCCAGCCGTGGCGCGGAATCGCCAGCACCGACTCCGGCAGCAGCGCCCCGTAGGCCACGACCGGGCAGCAATCGGGGGCCAGCTCGGTGAGCCGGTCGATGAATTCGGGCTCGGACGGCTTGCGCGGGGTCAGCACCGGAATGCCGTGCTCGTCGGCGAGCAGTCCGATCGGCGACCGGGTGACCTTGCGCCCGCGCCCGGCCACCGCGTCCGGCCTGGTCACCACCGCGACCACCTCGTGGTTCGCGGATTCGATGAGCCGCCGCAGCGACGGCACCGCCGGCTCGGGGGTTCCGGCAAAGACCAAACGCATCAACGACTCCGTTCCCGGGTGCGACGGCCGCCACCGATTTCCGAGGCCGCCAGCACCGTGATTCCCTGTGTGAACCAAGACGATTCACGCAGTGTGCGCATCGCCTCCTTGCGCGTGGCCGGATCCAGTCGCTGCAGGAACAGCACGCCGTCGAGGTGATCGGTCTCGTGCTGCACCGCGCGCGCCAGCAGCCCTTCGGCCCGGAACTCCACCGGCGCGCCGTCCATGTCGACCCCGCGCGCAATGAGTGTCTGCGCGCGGGTGACGTCCTCGCGCACGCCCGGAATCGACAGGCAGCCCTCGGGGCCGACCTGGGTCTCGTCGCCGATCACCTCGAAAACGGGGTTGATCAGATGCCCCTTGGCCTCGCCGGTGTCGTAGACGAAGACCCGCAGGCCCACGCCGATCTGCGGGGCGGCCATGCCGACCCCGCCGCTCTCGTACATGGTGTCGAGCAGGTCCGCGACCAGCTGCCGCACCTGGGGATCGAACGTGGAGACCTCCGCCGCGCGGGCGCGCAGGATCGGATCGCCGAACAGGCGGACAGGCTGGATGGTCACGTGCAACTCCCGGTCGCGAGCGAATGCGGTCGCCCTATTTTACGGATACGACCGACCCGCCACGCCGCGCACCGTGCGGCAACGGTCACGAATGCGCTGCCAGGACCACTTCCTTGATGCCGGTGCCGAGCGCCACGGGCACGCACACCGGCGTCGCGGCGTGCGCCGGATCGAGCAGGGCGAGCACCAGTTGCTGGACGAACGGGTCGTACACCATATGGAAATGCCCGGTCAGGTCATCGGCGCACATCTGCTGCAGCACGAGATTGGTCGCGCCCGCACCCTGCAGTGCGATATTGGCGTTCGGCTGGATCATTTCATCCACCGTGCTGCCGATGGTGGTGTAGCGCACACCCGGCACGGTGTCGCCGCCCGCGTTGAGCGCGGTGATGAACGGGGATCCGGCCGCCTGCTGAATGGCGGCCTCCGAACTCGCGAGCTCGGCCAGATCGAACAGCACCGGCGCGTTCTGCGCGACCGGCACCAGTCCGTACATGATGCCGCCGTAGCTCGGCGAGGCGAGCCCGATCCACTGACCGACCTTCGGCGCTCCACCGAGCTTGTTGACGTAGTAGCGGGTGACGCTCGCACCCTGGGAGAACCCGACCAGGTCCACCTGCGCGGCCCCGGTCGCGGCGAGCACCTGATCGACGAATTCGCCTATCTGCGCCGAACTTTCGAACACGTCCTCGGTGCCGTAGCTCTCCGCGTCCGGCTTGCCGCCGTAGTTGAGCGCGAAGACGCACAGTCCGGCGCCCGCGAGCTGCGGTGCGATGGCGGACCAGTCGGAGTAGGCCGAGGAATCGGTTCCGTGCGCGAGCACAACCGGCCGCGGATGGTCGGCGGTCGGCTTGCACGCGAAGTCATTGGCCCCCGCGGGAGCGGCATTCGGATGCGCGGCCAGATATCGGGCCGCGCCCAGATGATCGCTCTGCACCGGCCCGGCACCCACCGGGACCAGCGCCGGACGTGTGGCGGGCGCGGCCGAGGCCGTACCCGATTGCAGCGGCGCCCCCGCGCCCGCCAGCACGCCCAGTAGTACTACCCCGACCGGCGCGACGCTGTGCAGCGCTCTGCGCGTCCGGCTCCTCCACATTCCCATATCGAAATGATGACTTGTGAAGTGTCACAACGCGGTGTCGAACGGGGTGTTTCTTACGCACTACTTTTCGGGGGTGTCGTCTTCGGCGAGGATTCGGTACAGCGACCGCCGCGCCTCGGTGAGAACCTCTGCGGCCTTTGCCGCTTGGGCCGGCGTACCGACCGCGGCGACCTGTGCGACCGCACCCATCAGCTGGCCGATGAGCCCGCGCAGATCCAGTGCCTGATCGCCGACGCCGTCCTTGACCTCCTGCCAGGGATCGCCCAGTTCGGCGCGATTGGCCTCGAGGTACTCGGTGCCGGATTCGGTGAGCTTGGCCGTCTTTCGACCCGCCACCTTCTCGATGAGGACCAGACCCTCGTCCTCGAGCTGCGCCAGCGCGGGGTAGATCGATCCCGGGCTCGGGCGCCAAACGTCTTCGCTGCGTTCGCGAATCTGCTGGATCAGCTCGTAGCCGTGCATGGGCCGGTCCTGCAGCAGCAGGAGAATGGCCGCGCGCACATCGCCGCGCCGGCCGCGTCCACCGCGGCCGCGACCGCGACCGAAGTGCGGGCCGCCGCCGGGACCGAAACCACCGGGACCGAAGTCCGGGCCGAAACCACCGCGGCCGTGACCGCCGTGCCGATGCGGGCCGTGCTCACGCGGACCCTGTCCACGCGGGCCGCCGCGACGCATCCGCGGATGTTCGGGGCCCTGCTGCTCTTCCGCGCGCAGTCGCCGCCAGGGGCCGCGGCCCCGTTCTGTGTTGTCCATGTGTTCCATGGTGTGCCTCCTAAGGCTTCAACGTTGTTCTTGACGCTATCGACGATATATCGACAATCTATCCAAGGCAAGTGTGTCGCGGGACACGAACCTGCCGGTTCGGACTTTTCAGGCGGGACGGTCGATCAGGTCGTGTTTGGCGAGCACCTCACGCAGCGCGGTCGGGCGATCCCAGGTCGGCAGCGGCTCCACCAGCTCGAACTCGCAGCCGAGCGCTGTCGCGCCGCCGTCGGCCTCGACGCTGTCGCCGACCATGAGCGCGTTCTCCGGGGCGACGCCGAGGCGCTCCAGCGCGGCGTCGAAGATGCGGCGATCGGGTTTGATGGCGCCCAGCTCGAAGGACAGCGCGAAGTAGCCGATATATCGGTCCCAGCCCCGGCTCGCCAGCGCCGGACGCAGATCGAAGGCGATATTGCTGACCACGGCGACGCGGATGCCGCGCTCGTGCAGCGCCCGCAGCACCTCGCCGGTGTCGGGATACGGCGTCCAGGCCAGCGGATCGAGAATGAGTTCGTAGAGTTGCCGCGCCGGGAACGAGGGCACACCCGAACGCTCGAGCACCTGCAGATAGGCGGCCCGATGCAGGGCGGGATCCAAATCCCGGTTCTCCCAAGCGTGTTGACCCTCCGCGTCGAGCTCGACGAATTGCTCGACCGGCGCGGTCATGGCCCGCACGATGTCGGCGACCTCGTGTGCGCTCAGATCGCGTCCGTCGGCGTGGGTCAGTTCCGCCTCGCGAAAGCGCTCGTCCTCCAATCGGAAGATCGTGCCGGAGAAGTCGAATAACACTGCTTCGATCGCCATCTCGCCACGATACACAGCACACTTTCAGCTAACTTTTTGGCAACGGGCAGTCCTCTACTTGTCTGAGGAGTTTGCTACGGTGGTCCCATGTCCGACTTCCCCATGCTCCGGGTCGACGCCGTCGATTTCGTCCGCGATGGAAACGCGCTTCTGCAGGGTGTTTCACTCACCGTGCGCAGCAGTGAACACTGGGCGCTGCTGGGACCCAACGGGGCCGGGAAGACCACCCTGCTGCGCATGCTCGGCGCCTTCGAACACCCCACCCGGGGCACGGTCGAGGTACTCGGCAACCGGCTCGGCCGCGTCGACATGCGCGAGCTGCGCACCGCGATCGGGCACGTCGACCCGCGCCACACCCCGCGCAGCCCGCTGACCGTGCACGAGGTGGTACTCACCGGGGCGACGAATACCGCCGAGCCGGTGCCGCGTTGGCGGCCCAGCGCCGAACAGCGCGCTCGCGCCGCAGAACTCGTCGATCTGCTCGGCCTGGCACACCGCCGGGACGCGCCCTGGCCCATCCTGTCCCAGGGTGAGCGCGGGCGCGCACTCATCGCGCGGGCGCTCATGCCCAGCCCGCGCCTGCTACTGCTGGACGAACCCGCCACCGGCTTGGATCTCGCGGGCCGCGAACAGTTGCTCGAACGCGTCGACGCCCTGCAGCGCGCACATCCGGATCTGGCGTCCGTGCTGGTGACGCATCACCTGGAGGAGCTGCCGCCGGGGACCACGCACGCGGTCCTGTTGCGCGCGGGGCGGATTCACACGGCCGGGCCGGTGGATGAGGTGATCACCACCGAGCACATCGGCGCGGCGTTCGACCATCCGGTGCGGATCGTGCGCGAGGACGGGCGCTGGAGCGTGCGCGCGGCGCAGGCCGCCCACCGCTGAGTTCGCGCCGCGCACAACCGAGTTCCCGGTTCGGATCCGACCGCGGGCGGAATTCCATGCCCTACCGGGTGTGCGCGGTCGTCAGCCGCACAGGGATGGGATGGCCGACGGCCGCGCCCGGCCGGCACGGTCCAGCGCGCTCGGTCGGCCGATCATCGCTTCTCACACCAGGGAATCGATCCAGCGCTGGAGCCGCTCGCCTTCGGCCGCCATCATGTCCGGGTCGCGAAAGGTATTGGTGAGCAGGGAGATTCCCTGGTAGGAGGAGAACAGGGCGACGGCCAGCTCGCGGGCGTCGGCGCGTCCCATCGCGGTGAACTGTGACTCGATCCAGGTGAGCAGTTCCCGCATCACCGCGGCGAGTTCGCGTTCCAAGCCGTCGGAGCGTTTGTCCAGCTCCGTCGCGAGAGTTCCCGAGGGGCAACCGAATTGGGCCGCCATGTCCCGCTGGTCGACCCAGCCGCGGACCAGGGCCTTGAGGCGTTCCGCGGGCGCGTCGAGCTGCTCGAGCGCCGCGATGACGTCTTTCAGCGTGCGCTCGTGCGCGCCGATCGCGGCCTGGATCAGCTGGTCCTTGGTCTTGAAGTAGTAGTACACGTTGCCCACCGGCACGTCCGCGACCCGGGCGATGTCGGCGATCGTGGTCTTCTCCACGCCGCGCTCGTAGAACACCTGGGCCGCGGCGTCGGCGAGCCGCTCGCGCTTCCCCGCTCGCGGCGCCGGCTTCGCTGTCGCGCCATCCGAGACTGAGTTAGTCATGCGACTGACTATAGACAACGACCGGTCGGACGGTCTATCTTCTGTTTAGTCAGCCAACTAACTCAGGAGTTCGAAGCAATGATCGTGGTAACCGGAGCAACCGGAAACGTCGGCGGCATCGTGGTGAACCTGCTCGCGCAGGGCGGGGAGAAGGTCGTGGCGGTCTCGCGCGGCGAACTGCCGGTGAACCTGCCCGAGGGCGTGGAGCATCGGCGTGGCGACGTGGGCGATACGGCGAGCCTGGCCGCGGCGGTCGCGGGGGCGGACACGCTGTTCCTGCTGATCGCGGGTGAGCAGTTGGTGAGCGGGCCCGATCCCCGTGAAGTGCTCGAAGTCGTTGCCGCACAGGGTGTGCGGCGGGTGGTGCTGCTGTCGTCGCAGGGCGCGGTGACACGGCCGGACAGCCCGGGGTACGCCCGCCTGCTCGCCTTCGAAAAGGCACTCGCCGCATCGGATCTGGAGTGGACGGTAGTGCGCCCCGGCGGTTTCGCCAGCAACTCCTTCGCCTGGATCGAGCCGGTGCGCACGCGGCGCACGGTGCCCGCGCCGTTCGGCGATGTCGGGCTGCCGGTGGTGGCGCCGTTCGACATCGCGGCGGTCGCGGTCGAGGCGTTGCGGGCGGACGGTCATCACGGCCGGGCGTACACGGTGACTGGACCGGCGGTCGTCACGCCGCGCGAGCAGGCCGAGGCGCTGTCCGCCGCACTCGGCGAGCCGGTCCGGTTCGTCGAGCTCACCCCCGAGCAGGCACGGACCGAACTGCTGAAGTTCATGCCCGAATCGGTCGCCGATCACACCCTGTCGATCCTCGGCTCCCCGACCGAGGCCGAACAGCAGGTCAGCCCCGACGTCGAACGGGTCCTGGGCCGCCCGGCCACCGGCTACGCCGACTGGGCGAAATACGTGGCCGACGCGTTCCGCTGAGAGCCCTCATCCGGGCGGATGTCAGATGCCGGCCATCTACCGAGAGGTCGGCAGGCACTGTCTCCGGCACCGGTGCCGGGCGAGTGTTGTTGCCCAGAAACTGATCATCGGGCACGACCGCTGCGACGGCCGACGGCGCAGCGGTGATAGACGCCGGGGCCGGCCCCCGGCGACTTGCTGGGCTGCCGTGAGGTCGCGGTCTGCGGTGCCGCGCCAACGCCGGACGATGTGACGGCCGTGGCGGGCACGGGCCCGTCAGCCGATGTCGATCGGGTCGATCTGAACGCGCAGGGGGTCGTCTGATTTGTGGGTGCTGCGGACCGCCTGGGCGGCGGTGAGGGCGCGGGACAGGGCCGCGGCGCCCGCGCGGTCCACACGCAGGATCATGCGCTCGACCTCGGCCGGGGAATCGCCGGAGGAGAACGGTTTGCGGGCGCCGGGCGGGAGCGGAACCGGGCCCAGTACCTCGACCTGGTCGGGAAGCTTTGCCTGGGTGAGCAATTCGGCGATGGAATCGGCGGTGCCGTCGATGGCGGCCAGGCGCACCGCCGGCGGGAACCGCACCTCGGTGCGCTCGTCGAGTTCGAATCGGGCGTGCCCCACCGGATCCCAGCGCACCAGCGCCGCGACGGTGGGCAACCCCGCGTCCGCCATGACGAACGCCTGCCCGCCCGGCCGCACCAGCGCGGCGGCGGACATCCACCGCCGCAACGCATCCTCGGCGGCTCGCAGGTCGGCTCGCCCCAGCAGCGCCCACCCGTCCAGCAGCATGGCCACCCCGTAGCCTCCGGGCACCGTGGGCTCGGCCCCGATGGTGGACACCACGACCTGCGCCCCCGCGGGCACCGTGTTCAGCACCGAAGCGCCGCCGGACCCCCGCACCGGCACCCCGGGAAAGGCCCGCCCCAGCTCCTCGGCGGTGCGGGCGGCGCCGATCACCACGGCCCGCAGCGCCCGCGAACCGCAAGCGCCACACCGGAACGCGGCCTCGGTGATGCCGCACCACCGGCAAGCCGGACTGTGCGCCCCCGCCACCCCGTCCCGCGACGAGGTCAACCCGGACCCGCGCTCGTACGCCGGGTCGGAGAGGTGTGCGGGCTGTCGCGCGGCGGAGCGTGAACCCGGTCGGCCTTCGGACTGGGCGGCGGCGCGGCGGACCGCGCGATTCGGCTGTGACGCTGGGGAATTGTCGGGCAGGGCCAGGGGGCCGTTGCAGTGGCGGCAGCGGGCGGGGGTGCGGCATTTCGAGCAGGAGAGGGCGGGGATGTAGCCGCGGCGGGGCACCTGGACGAGCACCGCTTCACCGGCGGCGAGGGCCTTGCGGGCGGCGAGGAAGGCCGCGCCGGGAATGCGGATCGCCTTGGCCATGGGATCGCGTTCCAGGGCGGCATCGCTGTCACCGGGAGCGATGATGCGCGGCATGACGTGGCGCAGGAGTGCGCGCTCCGCCAACAGGTCGTGCGCCCAGCCGGATTCGACGATCGCCTGCACCTCGGCCGTACGCGCGAAGCCGCCGGCCACGAACGCGGCCCCGGTCTCGTGCGCCCGCAGCATGGCAACCTCCCGCGCGTGCGGGTACGGCGACCGCGGCTCGGCATAGGTGTCGTCCCCGTCGTCCCACAGCGCGATCAGCCCGAGATCTTTGACCGGCGCGAACACCGAACTCCGGGTCCCCACCACCACCCGCGCGGTCCCCCGCAACGCCGCCAGCCACCGCCGGTACCGCGCCGAAGGCCCCAGCCCGGCCGCCAGCCCCACCGCCGACTCCCCCACCAGCGCAACACATTCCGCCAGCACCCGCTCCAGATCCCGCTGGTCCGGCACCATCAGGATCGCGCTGCGCCCACTCCCCACCGTCGTGGCCGCCAACTCCGCCAGCCGCGTGGCCCACTCCTCCCCCGGCAACGCCTGCCACCCCGCCCGCGGCCCCCGCCCCGCCGCCAACGCCCCGAGGAACGAATGCCCGTGCACGTACCGCCCCCACCCCGGATACAGCGCGGCGACATCCACCCCCGGTTCCCCCACCGCCACACTCTCTCCCCCGCCGGCGCTGTCCTCCCCGACCACCTCACCATCGGCCGCGGCGGCTTCCGCTCGCACCCGCTGATCACCGGATGTCTCGACACTCACACGCGCCGACTCACCCTTGGACGCACCAGCATCTACACGCGCCGACTCACTACCCAACGCACCGGCATCCAGACGTGCCGACTCACCACCGGACGCACCAGCATCCGTACGGACCGACTCACCACCGGGTGCGTCGACTTCCACATCGGATACCGCACCATCGGCTGGCTCGTCTACGACGGTCGGGGACGCGCCGCCTCGCACTCCCTCCGACGGGACCGAATCCTCCGCGTCTGAAAATTGTTCTGTCTCAGCCGCTTCCACAGATTGCGCCAGGCCCTCACCAGCCCCCACCCGCGAGGAGTCCACACCCGCGGCGCTCCCACCGACCGCACGCGACGGCGTCGAGCCAACATGCGACATAGCTTCAGGATTCTCCCCGCCGCTGCCCGCGGGCCCATCCGCAGCGGACGGAGCACCGCCGACGGCTTCGGCGATGCCCGCTCCGGACGCGCCGCCGGCCAGCACTCGCCCAGACCGTGCCGATCGTCCGCCGACGTCTGAAAATTGTTCCGTCTCAGCCAATTCGGGCTTCTGCCCCAAGTCCCGAGCGGCATCCGCCAGAGAAACATCGCTGCCCGCCGCGTCGCCGCCGGCATCGATCGCATCCACGCCCGGCGTCGACGAGCCGACACCCGCCACGACGTCCGGATTCGCGGCGCCGTCGTGTCCGGGCTCGTGCGCGGCGGAGGGAGGGCCAACGACAGCCTGCCCACCGGGTCGAGCGACGCCGGGATCGGCCGATCCGTGGCCCGCCGATCGTTCGATGTCCGACACGGCATCCGCCCGCCGGTCGGTCTCAGCCGAAACCGGTTTCAGACCTGCGTCTTCGGATCGCCGCTGGGAGCCTTCGCCGGCAACCGTCCGCGAACCCGCATCCTCGTCCACGCCAGCGTTCGCGGCCTCGGCTCCGCTCATGCCCGGCCCCCGCGAAGCATGCGCGGATCCCGGCTCTCGATGCCCGCGCGGCGGCACAACGCCGGATGCGGTGGCGCCGGACCCGACCGACGCCGCATTCGAGACCGGTTGCGCCGCTACGTTTCCGAGCGCGGAACCGCTCGCGCCGGTGGGGGCCGAGGCGGGCGCGAGGGGAGAGTCCGCGCCCCCGGATGGGATGGAGGCCGGCGGACCTTCCGTGCCGGCGGAGGCCGGCGAACCTTCTGCGGCGGCGGCAGCGGGCGGGTGAGCACCGCTCTGCGCAGCGGATGTGCCTTGTGCCGTTGGTGTTTCGTCGCCGGGGGTCTCGAACTCCTCGTCCAGCAGGACCGGTTCGGGGTCGCCCTGGAAGTGCGCGCGGGCCGACGGCGCGCGTTTCGCGGCGGACTTGCGGGCCTTGGTGACCTTCGTCGAGCCTTCGGGCCCTTCGGATTCCACCTTCGCGTGGCGGGGCGGGATGGCCAGGCGCAGGACGTCCGCCCGGGTTCCGGCGTAGCGGGCGGCTACCGCGGTGACCAGGGTCAGGATCTCGGGGGTGAGGACGCGTTCGCTCGAGACCACGCGGTCCAGGCGGACCAGACGGCCGGTGTGATCGGTCTTTTCGAGGCGTTCGAGGATGTAGCCGTCGATGACGCGGCCGGAGAATCGGACTCGAACGCGAACGCCTGGTTGGGCGATCTCATCCATCTCCGCGGGGACCAGGTAGTCGAAGTCCCGATCGAGATGGGCCGGTTCCAGCAGCGGGAGCACCCGCGCGATGGGGCGTCCCGCCGCCGGTCCGGTGTCGGTCAATTACAGACCGGCGGCAGCGCGCAACTTCTCCGCGCGGTCGGTGCGCTCCCACGGCAGATCCACGTCGGTGCGGCCGAAGTGGCCGTACGCGGCGGTCGGCGCGTAGATCGGGCGCAGCAGGTCCAGATCGCGAATGATCGCACCCGGGCGCAGGTCGAAGACCTCGGCGATGGCCGCGGAGATCTTGGACGGATCGACCCGCTCGGTGCCGAAGGTCTCCACGAACAGACCCACGGGCGCGGCCTTGCCGATGGCGTAGGCGACCTGCACCTCGACACGCTCGGCCAGCTCGGCCGCGACGACGTTCTTGGCGACCCAGCGCATGGCGTAGGCGGCCGAGCGGTCGACCTTCGACGGATCCTTGCCGGAGAACGCGCCGCCACCGTGACGGGCCATGCCGCCGTAGGTGTCGACGATGATCTTGCGACCGGTCAGGCCGGCGTCACCCATCGGGCCGCCCAGCACGAACTTGCCGGTCGGGTTGACCAGCAGGCGCACGTTGGACACGTCCAGCGGGTTCGGCAGCTGCAGCTCGGACAGCACCGAGTCGACGACCTTCTCCCGGATGTCCGGGGTCAGCAGGTTGTCGAGGTCGATGTCGGCCGCGTGCTGGGTGGAGATGACCACGGTGTCCAGGCGCTTGGGGATGTCGCCCTCGTACTCGATGGTGACCTGGGTCTTGCCGTCGGGACGCAGGTACGGCAGCACGCCGGACTTGCGAACCTCGGTCAGGCGACGCGAAAGCTTGTGCGCCAGCGAGATCGGCAGCGGCATCAGCTCGGGGGTCTCGATGGTGGCGTAGCCGAACATCAGGCCCTGATCGCCCGCGCCCTGACGCGCGATGGCGTCGTCCTCGCCGCCGACGCGGGCCTCGTGCGAGGTGTCCACGCCCTGCGCGATATCGGGCGACTGCGCGCCGATGGCGACGTTCACGCCGCAGGAGGCGCCGTCGAAACCCTTTGCGGAGGAGTCGTATCCGATCTCCAGGACCTTCTCGCGAACGATGGTCGGGATGTCGGCGTATGCCGAGGTGGTGACCTCACCGGCCACGTGCACCTGGCCGGTGGTCACCAGGGTCTCCACCGCGACCCGGCTGCGCGGATCGGCCGCGAGCAAGGCGTCGAGGATGGAATCGCTGATGGCATCACAGATCTTGTCCGGATGACCCTCGGTCACGGACTCACTCGTGAATAGGCGGCTGCCAGTCGTGCGCACAGTTATTCCCTCTCCCTCAACGGGTTTCTCGTATCGGCCTGTGACGGTGACGGCTTCGCGTCACCGCACAACCCCTTGTTTCAGACTATTACCAAACCATCGGTCACAGGGCGAGCACGCCCAGATGCCCCAAGGATTGTGGCTCAGACAGTAGACCGTCGGCGTCGACGGCCTGCCCGTTCGGTGTGTCGCGGTCTCCGTCTCAGCGCAGCAGCGGGCCGAGCGCGTCGAGCACCCGGCTCGCCAGCAGCGCCTTGGAGCCGTGATCGAGCGCGATCTCGGTGCCGTCGGCGCCGAGCAGCCAGCCGTCGTTGTGGTCGACCTCGAAGGCTTTGCCCTCGCCGACCGCGTTGACCACCAGCAGGTCACACCCCTTGCGCGCCAGTTTGGCCCGCGCGTGAGTGAGCACGTCGGCGTGCTCGTCACCGGTCTCGGCCGCGAAGCCGACGATGGCGGTGCCCGCCAGCTGCCCCTCGCGCCGGGACTGCACGAGCCCCGCGAGGATGTCCGGCGTCTTGGCCAGCTCGATCGAATTGGGCTCGTTCGCGCCCTTTTTGATCTTCGCCGCGGCCACGTTCACCGGCCGGAAGTCGGCCACCGCCGCGGCCATGATGACCGCGTCGGCGCCGATCGAATGCTTGTCGACCGCGACCTTCAACTGCTCGGCGGTGGTCACGTTCACGACCTCGACGGCAGCGGGCACGGCCAGCCCCGCGGTGTTGCCGGCGATGAGCGTGACCTGCGCGCCGCGTTGAGCGGCGAGCCGCGCGATGGCGTAGCCCTGTTTGCCGGAACTGCGGTTGCCGAGGAATCGCACCGGATCCAGCGGTTCGCGGGTGCCGCCCGCCGAGACGACGACGCGTTTGCCCACGAGATCACGCGGGATGGCGTCGGTGCGCTCGAGCAGCAGGGTCGCGAAACCGAAGATCTCCTCCGGCTCGGGCAGGCGCCCGGCGCCGGTGTCGGCGCCGGTGAGCCGCCCGTGCGCGGGCTCGAGCACGATGGCCCCGTGCGCGCGCAAGGTCGCCACGTTCGCCTGCGTCGCGGGATGCTCCCACATTTCGGTGTGCATCGCGGGCGCGAACAGGATCGGACATCGGGCGGTCAGAAGTGTGGCGGTGAGCAGATCGTCCGCGCGGCCGGATGCGGCGCGCGCCATGAGATCGGCTGTCGCGGGGGCGATGACCACCAGGTCGGCCTCCTGGCCGAGTCGCACGTGCGGGACCTCCGGCACATCGGCGAAAACGCCGGTGTGCACGGGATGTCCGGACAGCGCCTCGAACGTGGCCTTGCCGACGAAGTTCAGCGCCGACTCGGTGGGAATGACGCGCACCTCGTGCCCGGTTTCGGTGAACCGGCGCACGAGGGCGCAACTCTTGTACGCGGCGATACCGCCGCCGACACCGACGATGACCCGGGTCATCGCATGCCCCGGGTGGATTGTGTCGTCACTACGCCTCCAGCGCCGTAGAGAATTGCCTTGCCTTTGCTCGCACCGAGGGCTTATTCG
This sequence comes from Nocardia sp. NPDC005978, assembly GCF_040614455.1. Taxonomy (NCBI): domain Bacteria; kingdom Bacillati; phylum Actinomycetota; class Actinomycetes; order Mycobacteriales; family Nocardiaceae; genus Nocardia; species Nocardia sp. NPDC005978. The sequence continues at coordinate 36,411 of NZ_JBEXUS010000020.1, read as the reverse complement.
CCTTCGGAGTGCTCCAGCAGGTCGGCGTGGATCTCGCGCATGGCCACCGAGAGCGGCTTCTCCTGCAGACCCGGCTCGACCAGCGGGCCGACGTATTCGAGAATGCCGTCGCCGAGCTGGTTGTAGTAATCGTTGATCTGCCGGGCCCGCTTGGCCGCGTAGATGACCAGCGCGTACTTGGACGAGGTCCGCTCCAGCAGTTCATCGATCGGCGGGTTGGTCAGGCCGATCGGAGTGTCGTAGATGGCCGCGGTCTTCAAATCCGTACTCACTAGGAAGGCTCCTGCGGGGTTGTTCGGAAGGTGGCTGGTGTTCGAACCGAACGGCTCACTTCGAAGATGAGCCGTGGTTCTTCGAGTACTACCTCGAAATTGTGCTAACGAACAAGGATACCAACTGCTCACAGGCAGTCGTCACCTCGTCGTTCACTATGACGATGTCGAACTCGTCACAGGCCGCCAATTCGGTCTTGGCGGTGAGCAGCCTGCGCTCGATGACCTCGGGCGATTCGGTGCCTCGCGAGGTCAGCCGGGATACCAGTTCTTCCCAGCTGGGCGGGGCCAGGAAGACCAGTTGGGCTTCCGGCATGGCCTTGCGGATCGAGCGGGCGCCTTCGAGGTCCACCTCGATCAGGACCGGGTGACCGGTCGCGAGCGCTTCGCGCACAGGTGCGGCGGGGGTTCCCGACCGCTGTAGTCCACCGTGGATATCGGCCCATTCGAGCAGCTCGTCCGCCACGATCATGGCGTCGAACTCCTCGCGGGTGACGAATCGGTAGTCGCGACCGTCCACCTCTCCGGGCCGGGGGGCCCGGGTGGTGGCCGACACACTGAATACCAATTCGGGCAGTCGTTCGCGCACGCAGCGCACGACGGTGGACTTGCCGACGGCCGAGGGACCGACCAGGACTACCAGTCGACCCTTCCGAGTGTGTTCGACCACCCTCGGATTATTCGGCGCTGAAGTCGAACCGGGCAAGCAGCGCCTTGCGCTGCCGGTCACCGAGTCCGCGCAGGCGGCGAGTGGGAGCGATTTCCAGTTCGCTCATGATTTCGGCAGCTTTGACCTTGCCTACCTTCGGCAGAGCCTCGAGCAGAGCCGACACCTTCATCTTGCCGAGAACTTCGTCCTTCTCGGCATCAGCAAGGACCGTCTTCAGGTCGGTACCGCCACGCTTCAGGCGCTCCTTGAGCTCCGCCCGGATGCGCCGGGCGGCTGCCGCCTTCTCCAAAGCAGCAGCGCGCTGCTCGTCGGTCAGCTGGGGAAGGGCCACGGTTCCTCCGTCTCATCGTTCATTGCATGTTCTCCCGCCGGGACTAACCCGGCGGTCTCAGCGACCGTACCCACGACGCTTGGCGATTGCGAACCCACCCCCCAGGTCAGCGCGTGATTCCGGGCACGACCGGGTTCGATGCACACCCTCGGCGGTGCGCTCACACCGGCCGTCGGCCTCCCTCGCGCGTAGCCACGAAAGTCGTTGTGGCCAGCGGTTTTTCAGCTTTCAAGGGGTGGATGGAAGCGGCTACGCGATGTCCGATTCAGAACGTGACCGACCTGTAATCATCCGACCTGGAACTTTCTGGATTTTCTCGGCGTGTCGCGCGATTAAGCACCGCGTGTCGCGCATCACCCCCGACATTCGAACACGATTCGAACACTCGGCGACGCCGCAGGTCGGACCGGCCATCGCCCGCCCACGGGCCTGTTTTGCGGCCCGAGGCAGCCGCAGACGGGTGAAACCTCGCGGACACGACTTCCCGGGCGTTTCACCCGTCACGATGGCTGAGACAGCCGCTCAGGCGCCGCCGCACGGCCCCCGGCTGTTCGCGGAGAGCAGAGTTCGCGCTGGACCCGGGCTCGTTCGGGTGCGCGGATCAGCGGTTCGGCCAGACGGCCTTCAGCCGGGGCGCGGCCTCCACGGCCTGGCGATGACCCGCCGCGAAGGCCGGCTCCAGGGCGGTGAAGCTGAACATGTCCATGCCGAACGCGGCGATGGCCGCCGCATCGGGAACGATGGCAATGGTTGTGGCGCTACCGATTTCGCTGTCGGACGGCGCGTGCGGGAAAAGGTGCGCGAGCGGTTCGACGATCACGATCACGTCGGCGTCGGCCGCCAGATCCGCGTTGATGGGCGAGCGCAATCCGCCATCCATATAGATGCGACCGGCGATGGGAATCGGCGGGAAGACACCGGGAACCGAGGTGCTCGACGCCAGGGCTTCGGCCAGCGTGGCTTCGCCGTCGCGGGTCCAGGCGCGCAGGTCACCGGATTCCAGGTCGATCGCGGTGATGATCAGATCGGCGTCCGGCCACTCCTGTGCACCGGCCAGCCCGCCGATACGAGCGATGTGGTCCGCCGGCTCACCGACGGGCATCTCCAGCGCACGGACGCCGACCAGCTTCCGGATGTCCCGCGCACCGAGTCCCGGCGTCGCCAGGATCGTCAGAATTTCACCGAACCCCGCCGGATTGATCGGTGTCGCACGCGTTTCCGCGGACGGCGGCGTGATCAACCGCTGCAGATCGCCATGGGTGGTCAGTACGGCTCCCACGACCGCACCCGCGGAGGTACCCACGACCCGGTCCGCCAGCGCGAGGTCGATTCCGGCCTCGCGCAAGCCGATAGCGAGACCCGCCATCCAGCAGATGCCGATCGCGCCACCCCCGCCCAGGACGAGAGCGTTGCCAATTCCCTTGGGCGACAGCGTGTCGGACATGAAACAACTCTACCCAACCGGCAGCCGATTTCCCCGCCGAACTCCCAATGCCGTACCGGGAGTACGGTTTGGTGTCGAATCGAATTGATCACGGCTGTTCAGTGTCATTACTGTCGGTGCCGCAGAGGTCCGGAATTCATGAACGACGACGAGTGGGCGGGTGCGCGCGCCACCGCCATCGACGATGCGATCTCGCTCATCCGAGAACGCGCGGAGGCCACGTCGGCCGGCGACGGCGACACCGCTCGAAGCGAGCGAGGTCGACGACACCTACAGCCCTCCGCGGATCAATTTCTCGATCTGACGATCCCGGCAGTCCGAAGTACTTCTACCAGTGGAATGTGAGCCGCACAGTCATGGTCGGATACGAGATCGAGAAGATGAACGCCCTCGCGAACTACATGCGAGAGCGCGGCGCGGCTATCCAGAGCAAAGTTCCGCTCGGCTGGCCCGGCCGGGTGGATGCCCGCAAGAGCATGGAAGCCTGCATGGTGGCAAAGACGCTCGACGAGACGCTCTGCAACCTGGATACGGTGCTCGAGTATCACGCTGGACGCATGCACAAGATGGCCGAAGCCACCGAGGCAGGTGCGGCCACCGGGCTGGCGATGGATGTCGCGAACGCGACCGCCGTTCAGCAGGCACCGACTCGATGACGGATAAATCGGCCAACATCACGATCCCCGTCGTCCTGAGCTGGATTCTGAACCACCTCGACGATGCAGTGCGGCAACTGAGAGCCGCGATACCGCTGATCGAAGCAGAGTTCACGGCCGCGGACAGCGAGTACGCCAGGTCCGGAGAGTTCTTCAAGGGCCCGGCCGGCAATGCTGCGCGCGAACGAAGCGGCACCGAGAAGTCCGACGGGCTCGCGACCGTGGACGTCATCGAGCTCCTGCCGGACATGGTCTCCGAGATCAACGAGACGTTCCGCAGCGAAATATCGAAGATCCGCAGCGTGCTCGAGGATGTCAGCTCCTCGAAATGGGACCTGTTCTCCGATTCCAACGGCAATGTGCAGTCCCGGAAGTCCAATTGGGAGACATCCAAAGAACACTGGTGGAACCCAGGGCGGGCCGCTAACCGCTTGGAACACACTCACCGAGTTCAAAGCGATCAGGCAGCAGGCCGAAGGTGCGGGCAAAGCGGGCGACTTCCAGCTGTCGGAGTTCGACGGACAGGGTGACGCACTCCGCCACGCCTACTGGAACGCCTTGATGACGGACAAGTACGGCGAAAATTTTGCCAAGAATTTCGCGACGGCACATGAAGGAATCGGTGGTCCAGCAAACCGCGAAGCGATGGATCTGTACAACAACAACATCGGCAGGCAGATAGCTCTGGAGAACCCCGGAGCCGCGGCCGATGACCTCAAATCCAAAGTAGTGGCCGCCATCGCGGACGGACAACTGATCGTGGTCAGCAAGGAGGATCCGAATGCGCCCGTCATCAAGTGGAGCGACCAGGTGAATCCCGGCCGGACCGGGCTGCCCGATGGCAAGGGAATTCCACTGCCGGCGAACACCGAATAGCGAGAGCGGAAAAGAAACAACGATAGGTCGCCGTAGTTATCGCGTTGCTGGTTCCGGCACTGAGCGCATGCACCTCGTCGCCTCGCGAAGAGCCCAGCGCTCGAGACGCGTGCACGCAAGGCACCGACTTGAAGGCAGATCTACAGAAGTTGGGTTCGAACCCCGCGGTGATCGAGCAGTTCCGACGTTTCGCAGCGGGCAACTCGCCCGTCAAGTTCGTCGAGGTGACTCGAGCCGCCGGTCTGAGCGACGATTGGGAACTCCTGGCCGAGGCCACTCCCGGCATGACCAGCGCCGAACTCAGCAAGAACGCGGGAACTATCGGGTGCTGGAAAAACATCCCGGAGGCCGAGGAAGATAGCGGCCACGGCTACTACGTCTTCACCAAAGGTACGAAAGTCGTACAGGTAGTCCCGTGGCAGGGGAACAGGCCCCTGGAGTTACAGAACCGGCGGGCTTTGACCGCCGAATCCGTCGTTTTCCCTGAGCATTTCGGCGCGATCAACCGGCTCGTTCCCGAGCCCTAGTGGCGTGATCGGCAGGAAATAACACCGTGCGAGACGGCCCGCCGGACATCGAGGTCGATGTGCCGGCGGGCCGTGCCGCTGGTAGTTCAGCGCTGCAGGAAGGCGAAGTCCTGTGCGAGCGTGCCGACCTGGTCGATCAGGGCCTGAACCGAGGGGCCGTGCTTGAGCACCTCGCGGGACACGTTGGGCAGCACCGCGCCCAGATCGGACTCGGGAACCAGGGCTCGGATCGACTCCGCTCCCCCGCCCTGCGCGCCGACGCCCGGCATCAGGATGGGGCCGTTGAGCTTGCCCAGGTCGGGGGCGGCGGTCAGCGTCGCGCCGATAACCACACCGACGGAACCGAACTCGGCTCCGGCGTTGGCGGCCGCGGCGTCGTCGACCATCCGCTGGGCGATCGTGCGGCCGTCGGGGCCGGTGATCGTCTGCAGTTCCGCCGCCTCCGGATTGGAGGTGGCGGACAGCACGAACACGCCGCGGTCGTTCGCCCGGGCCAGGTCCAGAGCCGGTGCCAGGGAACCGAATCCGAGGTAGGGCGAGACCGTCACGGCATCGCTGCCGAGCGGGCCGTCGCCGAGCCAGGCGTGGGCGTAGGCGTCCATCGTGGAACCGATGTCACCGCGTTTGGCGTCGGCGAGCACCAGGGTGCCCGCCGCCCGCAGCACCGAGATCGTGTTCTCCAGCACCGCGATTCCGGCCGAACCGTAGGTTTCGAAGAACGCCACCTGCGGCTTGACCAGCGCCACCCGGCCCACGAACGCCTCGACGCAGATCTCGGCGAACGTCTCGAGCCCGGCGGCATCCTCGGTCAGGCCCCAGGACCGCAGCAGGGGCGGATGCGGGTCGATGCCCACGCACACGGGTCCGTGCGCGCGCATCGCGTCCCGCAGCCGCACACCGAAACTCGGCACGCGATCAGCCCCGGAGGGTGGCGTGGAGTTCCTGCAGGGACCGCACGCCGATGCCGCCGTTGATGGTGGCCTCGATGCCCTGCACGGCCGCGGCCGCGCCCTGGACCGTGGTGATGCACGGGATGTTCGCGCTCACCGCGGCGGTGCGGATCTCGTAGCCGTCCACGCGGGGACCGTTGTTGCCGTACGGGGTGTTGAACACGATGTCGACCTCCCCGTCCTTGATCATGTCGACGATGCTCGCCTGCTCCTCGGACGCGGCGTCCGAGTGCTTGCGCACCACCTCGCACGGAATACCGTTGCGCCGCAGCATCTCCGCGGTGCCCTCGGTCGCCAGGATCCGGAAGCCCAGATCGTGCAGCCGCTTGACCGGGAACACCATAGCGCGCTTGTCGCGGTTGGCGATCGAGACGAAGGCCGAGCCCTCGGTCGGCAGCGAACCGTAGGACGCGGTCTGGCTCTTGGCGAAGGCGGTGCCGAAGTCGGCGTCGATGCCCATGACCTCACCGGTGGATTTCATCTCCGGCGAGAGCAGCGAATCGATGCCGGTGCCGTCGGGCCGCTTGAAGCGGTGGAACGGCAGCACGGCTTCCTTGACCGCGACCGGGGCGTCGATCGGGGTGTGCCCGCCGTCGCCCTCGGCCGGGAGCAGGCCCTCCTTGCGGAGTTCGGCGATGGTGGCGCCCAGCGCGATTCGCGCCGCGGCCTTGGCGAGCGGCACCGCGGTGGCCTTGGACACGAACGGCACGGTGCGGCTGGCGCGCGGGTTGGCCTCGAGGACGTAGAGCACGTCGTCCTTGAGCGCGTACTGCACGTTCAGCAGACCCTTGACGCCGATGCCCTTGGCCAGCGCGACGGTCGAACGGCGCACGGCCTCGATATCGCTGCGGCCCAAAGTGATCGGGGGCAGGGCGCACGCGGAGTCACCGGAGTGGATGCCGGCCTCCTCGATGTGCTCCATGACCCCGCCCAGGTACACCTCGTCGCCGTCGCACAGGGCGTCGACGTCGATCTCGATGGCGTCTTCCAGGAACCGGTCGATGAGCACCGGGCGGTTCTGGGAGATCTCGGTCGCGCGGGAGATGTAGCCCTCGAGGGTGGCCTCGTCGTAGACGATCTCCATGCCGCGTCCGCCGAGCACGTAGGAGGGACGCACCAGGACCGGGTAGCCGATCTCGGCGGCGATCTTCTTCGCCTGCGGGAAGGTGGTGGCGGTGCCGTACTTGGGAGCCGGAAGGCCCGCCGCGACAAGGACATCGCCGAACTCGGCGCGGTCCTCGGCCAGGTCGATGGCGGCGGCGGAGGTGCCGACCACGGGCACGCCCGCTTCGGTCAGCTTCTGCGCCAGGCCCAGCGGGGTCTGCCCGCCCAGCTGGCAGATGACGCCCGCGACGGTGCCGGACTCGGTTTCGGCGTGGTAGACCTCGAGGACGTCCTCGAAGGTCAGCGGCTCGAAGTAGAGGCGGTCGGCGGTGTCGTAGTCCGTGGAGACGGTCTCGGGGTTGCAGTTGACCATGACGGTTTCGAAGCCGGCGGCCGAGAGCGTCTGTGCCGCATGCACACACGAGTAGTCGAACTCGATGCCCTGGCCGATGCGGTTCGGGCCCGAACCCAGGATCAGCACCTTCTCGCGCTCACGCTGCGGCGCGACCTCGGACTCCGCCGCGGGATCGAGCTCGTAGGCCGAGTAGTGGTACGGGGTCTTGGCCTCGAACTCGGCGGCGCAGGTGTCGACGGTCTTGAAGACCGGGCGGATGTGCAGGCGGTGCCGCAGCGCGCGCACGCCGTCCTCACCCGCGAGTTCCGGTCGCAGCGAAGCGATCTGGCGATCGGAGAGGCCGTAGTGCTTGGCGGTGCGCAGCAGCGGCTCGTCCAGCACGGCGGCGTCCAGGATCTCCTGGCGCAGCTCGACCAGGGCGGCGACCTCGGCCACGAACCACGGGTCGATGCCCGAGGCCTTGGCGGTGTCCTCGATGCTCGCGCCCAGGCGCAGCGCCCGCTCCACCTGGTAGATGCGGCCCTCGGTGGGGGTGCGCAGATCCTCGAGGATGGCCTCGACGTCGGTCCACTCGCCATCGGGCTGGGTCCAGAAGCCCACGGCCTTGGTCTCGAGCGAGCGCAGCACCTTGCCCAGGGCCTCGGAGAAGTTGCGGCCCATGGACATCGCCTCGCCGACCGACTTCATGGTGGTGGTCAGCGTCGGGTCGGCGCCCGGGAACTTCTCGAACGCGAAGCGCGGGGCCTTGACCACGACGTAGTCGAGCGTGGGCTCGAAGCAGGCCGGGGTCTCCTTGGTGATGTCGTTGACGATCTCGTCCAGGGTGTAGCCGATGGCCAGCTTGGCGGCGATCTTGGCGATCGGGAATCCCGTTGCCTTGGAAGCCAATGCGGACGAGCGCGAGACGCGCGGGTTCATCTCGATGACGATCAGGCGGCCGTCGGCGGGGTCCACCGCGAACTGGATGTTGCAGCCGCCGGTGTCGACGCCGACCTCGCGCAGGATGTCGATGCCCAGGTCGCGCATCTTCTGGTACTCGCGGTCGGTGAGGGTCATGGCCGGGGCGACGGTGACCGAGTCACCGGTGTGCACGCCCATCGGGTCCACGTTCTCGATCGAGCAGACGATGACCACGTTGTCGTTGCGGTCACGCATGAGCTCGAGCTCGAATTCCTTCCAGCCCAGGATGGATTCCTCGATGAGCACGTTCGCGGTCGGGGAAGCCGCCAGGCCGCCGCCGGCGATGCGATCGAGATCCTCGTGGTTGTAGGCCATACCCGAGCCGAGGCCGCCCATGGTGAAGGACGGGCGCACGACGACCGGGAAGCCCAGTTCCTCGACGGTCTCGCGGACTTCGGCCATGGTGTAGCAGACCTTGGAGCGCGCGCTCTCGCCGCCGACCTTGGCGACGATGTCCTTGAACTTCTGGCGATCCTCGCCGCGCTGGATGGCTTCGAAGTCCGCGCCGATCAGCTCGACGTTGTACTTCTCCAGAATGCCGTTGTCGTGCAGGTCGACCGCGCAGTTGAGCGCGGTCTGACCGCCCAGGGTCGCCAGGATCGCGTCGGGGCGCTCCTTGGCGATGACCTTCTCCACGTACTGCCAGGTGATCGGCTCGACGTAGGTGGCGTCGGCGAACTCCGGGTCGGTCATGATGGTGGCCGGGTTGGAGTTGACCAGCGAGACGCGCAGGCCCTCCGACCGCAGGACGCGACAGGCCTGGGTTCCCGAATAGTCGAACTCACACGCCTGGCCGATGACGATCGGGCCCGAGCCGATCACCAGGATGTGATTGAGGTCGGTCCGGCGTGGCATCAGGCACCTTCCATCAGGCTGGAGAAACGATCGAACAGGTAGGCGGCGTCGTGCGGTCCGGCGGCGGCCTCGGGGTGGTACTGCACCGAGAAGGCGCGGCCGCTGACCAGCTGAACACCTTCCACGACACCGTCATTGGCGCACACGTGGGAGACCTCGGCCTTACCGAACGGGGTGTCGAACACCTCGCCGCGCTCGCCCTCGAGGGCGAAGCCGTGGTTCTGGGCGGTGATCGAGATGCGCCCGGTGTGGTGCTCGATGACCGGGATGTTGATGCCGCGGTGACCGAACTTCATCTTGTAGGTCTTGCGACCCAGGGCGCGGCCCAGGATCTGGTTGCCGAAGCAGATGCCGAACAGCGGGATGTCGGCCTGCAGCACCTGCTGGGTCAGCGCGACCGCGCCGTCGGCGGTGGCCGGGTCGCCGGGACCGTTCGACAGGAACACCCCGTTGGGGTTCAGTTCCTTGATCTGGTCGAAGGTGACGTTCGAGGGCACCACGTGCACCCGCATGCCGCGTTCGGCGAACATGCGCGGGGTGTTGGACTTGATGCCGAGGTCGACCGCGACGACCGTGAAGCGGTGTTCGCCGACCGGCTCGATGGTGTACATCTCGTCGGTGGAGACCTCACCGGCCAGGTCCGCGCCCAGCATGGAGGGCTGGTTGTTGACCCGGGCGAGCAGCTCCTCGTAGTCGGCCAGGGCCGCACCGGAGAAGACGCCGGCCTTCATGGAACCGCGGGTGCGCAGGTGCCGCACCAGGGCTCGGGTGTCGATGCCCGCGATGCCGACGATGTTCTGGTTCTCCAGCTCTTCCTGGAGGGTGCGCTTGGAGCGCCAGTTGGAGGCGCGGCGCGCGGGGTCACGCACGGCGTACCCGGCGACCCAGATCCTGCTCGACTCGTCGTCCTCGTCGTTCCAGCCGGTATTGCCGATCTGCGGGGCGGTGGCCACCACGATCTGCTTGGCGTAGCTGGGGTCGGTCAGGGTCTCCTGGTAGCCGGTCATCGCGGTGCAGAACACCGCCTCTCCCAGAGTCTGTCCGGCCGCGCCGAAGGTCGTCCCGCGGAATACGCGACCATCCTCGAGCACCATCACCGCGGTATCGCCGCTGCTCATGCCTCGTCTCCCGTCTTCGTAGATGTCTTCGCCCCGGTCCACGCCGGGTACACAGTCTTGTCATCGCCCCGGAAACCGGTATCCACCTCGGTCCCGGTCGGCAGCTTCCAGCGAATCACCAGCACTCCGCCTTCCGTCATCACCTTGCCCGCGTGCCCGCGCTCGGTGCGCACCGCGGTGATGGACTCCTCGGGAATCCAGATGGTTCCCGCGCCCGATCGCTCGAGCAGGATGCCGCGCTCGAACCTGGTCATTTCCGCTGTGGCCCGGAATCCCAGGTCGCCCACCGTGATTCGCTGAATCCAGCTCGGCGAGAGGGTGCTGCCCAGGTACAGCCCGGTGGTCGGCTCCAGCAGCTGCGCGCCGCAGTCCGCGGGCACGGCCGGCAGTTCGCCGATCGAGGCCGCCTGCTTCTTGGCCCTACCGGTCCAGGCCCAGTACATGAGCCCGATCCCGGCGACGAAGGCCACCACCAGCAACACGACCTGCACGGTTCGATCCATTACGGTTCTCCTCGGTTCCCCACCCGCCGGTCTCCACCGGCGAAGACCACATCGGCGCCGCGCGCGGCGCTCGCGACCCCGTCCCGCGAGGTGATCCGGCCGCGCAGGAAGGTGGCGGTCACCTTCGCGGGCAGGGTCATCTCGTCGAAGGGGGTGTTGTGGGCGATGCTGGCGAGTTCCTTCGCGCGCACCGTCCACTCGGTATTCGGGTCGATCAGCGTCAGGTTCGCCGGTTCGCCGACCGCGATCGGGCGGCCCTGATCGTCCAGGCCCACGATGCGAGCCGGGTTCTCGCTCATCACGCGGGCGACGCCGCGCCAGTCGAGCAGGCCGGTCTCGACCATGGTGCGCACGATGATCGACAGCGCGGTCTCGAGGCCGAGCATGCCGGGGCGGGCGGCCGCGAACTCGCAGCACTTGTCCTGTTCGGCGTGCGGGGCGTGGTCGGTGGCGACGCAGTCGATGACGCCCTCGGCCAGCGCCTGGCGCAGGGCGGCCACGTCGGAGGTCTCGCGCAGCGGCGGGTTGACCCGGTTCACCGCGTCGTAGGTCTCCAGGCGCGAGTCGTCCAGCAGCAGGTGGTGCGGGGTGACCTCGGCGGTGATCGAAATGCCCTGGGACTTGGCCCATTTCAGCAGTTCGACGGTGCCCGCGGTGGAGGCGTGGCAGATGTGCACGCGAGCGCCGGCGTCGCGGGCCAGCAGCGCGTCGCGGGCCACGATGGACTCCTCGGCGGCGCGGGGCCAGCCGGCCAGACCCAGGCGGGCGGCGTTCGGGCCCTCGTGCGCGACCGCGCCCTTGGTCAGGCGGGGCTCTTCGGCGTGCTGGGCGATGAGCACGCCCAGGGAGTTGGAGTACTCCAGCGCGCGGCGCATGATCAGCGGGTCGTAGACGCAGTGGCCGTCGTCGGAGAACATGCGCACGTTGCCGATTCCGGCGGCCATGGTGCCCATCTCGGCGAGCTGCTTGCCCTCGAGACCGACGGTGACCGCGCCGACCGGGTGCACGTCGACCAGGCCGACCTCCTGGCCGCGCCGCCACACGTGGTCGGTGATGACCGAGGAGTCCGCGACCGGGCTGGTGTTGGCCATGGCGAACACCGCGGTGTAACCGCCGATCGCCGCTGCGGCGGAACCGGTTTCGATGGTCTCGGTGTCCTCGCGGCCCGGCTCGCGCAGATGCGTGTGCAGGTCGATGAAGCCCGGGAGCAGGAATTGCCCGGCGCCGTCGATGATCTCGGCGTCGTCGGCGCTCAGGCCCGGGCCGATCTCGCGAATCTCACCGTCGGCGAGCAGCACGTCGACCGCGTCGCCTTCGCCGTAGAGAAGGACGTTCTTGATCAGGACGCTCATGCCACCACCTCGTCGGTTCCGACCAGCAGGCGGAACAGCACCGCCATGCGCATATGGACTCCGTTGTTGACCTGTTGCAGCACAGCCGCTTTGGAAGAATCGGCGACGGCCGACGCGATTTCCATGCCGCGCAGCATGGGACCCGGGTGCAGCACCACGGCGTGCTCGTCGAGCAGGCCGAGGCGGCGCTCGCTGAGGCCGTAGTTGATCGAGTACTCGCGCGCCGACGGGAAGAAGCCGCCGTTCATGCGCTCGGCCTGCACGCGCAGCATCATGACCGCGTCCGCGCCGGGCAGTTCCGCGTCCAGCGAGTGCGCGACGCGCACCGGCCAGGCCTCCACGCCGACCGGCAGCAGCGTGCGCGGGGCGACCAGCACCACCTCGGCGCCGAGAGTGGCCAGCAGGAAGGCGTTCGAGCGCGCGACCCGGCTGTGCAGGATGTCCCCGACCAGCACGACCCGCTTGCCTTCCAGGTCGCCGAGGCGCTGGCGCAGGGTCAGCGCGTCGAGCAGCGCCTGGGTGGGGTGCTCGTGGGTGCCGTCGCCGGCGTTGATGATGGCCGGTCCGGGTCCGGCGAAACCCGCACTGCCGTCCTGCATCTGGGCGAACCAGCGCGCAATCTGATGCGCGGCGCCCGAGGCCGGATGGCGCACGATGAGCGCGTCCGCGCCCGCCGCGTGCAGGGTCAGCGCGGTGTCGCGCAGCGACTCGCCCTTGGAATTCGAGGAGGAGCTGGAGCTGACGTTGATGACGTCCGCGCTCATCCACTTGCCCGCGACCTCGAAGGAAACCCTGGTGCGCGTGGAGTTCTCGAAGAACACGGTCATAACCGTGCGCCCGCGCAGGGTCGGCAGCTTCTTGACCTCGCGGCCCAGCAGGGCCTGTTCGAAGCGTTCGGCGTCATCGAGCAGCGCGGTGGCGTTCGCGCGGTCCAGATCGGTGACCGAGAGCAGATGCTTCACTTGTCCCCCTCCTGATGACGCAGGTACACGCCGTCGCGGCCGTCGTGCTCGCGCAGCAGCACCGAGATGTCCTCCGAGCGGGAGGTGGGCACGTTCTTGCCGACGTAGTCGGCGCGGATGGGCAGTTCGCGGTGGCCGCGGTCGATGAGCACAGCGAGCTGCACGGCGCGGGGGCGGCCCAGATCGCGCAGGCCGTCCAGCGCCGAACGCACGGTGCGGCCGGAGAAGAGCACGTCGTCGACCAGGACGACCAGCGCGTCCTCGACCCCGCCCTCGGGCACCGAGGTGCGTTCGAGCGGACGGTGCGGGCGTGAGCGCAGGTCGTCGCGGTAGAGGGTGATGTCCAGGGAGCCGACCGCGGGGCGCACACCGGAGAACTCTTCGATGCGATTGGCCAGGCGGGTGGCGAGAGTGGTTCCGCGCGTGGGGATTCCGACCAGCACGACGCGGGCGTGCCGCTCGTCTCCGGAATCCAGGGCGGTCTTCTCGATGATCTGGTGCGCCATCCGGGCGATGGTGCGGCCGACATCGGAATCGGAAAGCAGTTCGCGACCGGCGTCGACCTGTTCGGGATCGTGCCGCTGCGAGTGTTGCTGCTCAGCGCTCGACTTGGGCGCCCGGTCTTCGGGCACGGCCATGCCGACCTCCTTCTCCGCCTCACCGGACGGTCCGTTAAAGGATGTCTTTTCGGGTTTGGAGCCTAGCAGCGGCGGCGAACACGGCGGGCACCGCACCCCTGTGGCAACCGGGGGTTCGCGGCGGCGGTTCGGAGCGGTCCGGGTGGCATTGCCGCAGAGTCGCCGGTTCGGCGCGAATGAGCAGTACAGGCCCGGCACCTGCGGATTCGCCGTCGACAATCCTCGCAATTCGGGAGGGCGAATAGCAATCTCGTAGCAATGATCAAGACCGGAAGGTTTGCGGCGGCCGCCCTCCTGCCGCCGGGGGCTGGGAGGAAGGTCACAGCGAATACGGCGCTGATCTGGGGGTCTTGCCGGGGCGGCCGAGATCACACACGGGCCGGCCGCAAGATCGCCGACGCGCCGCGGACCACCCCCGCGACACGGGCATTCCCGGCTACTGACCGGTCTTCATACACCGTAAACCACACGTGTGCGATGCTCGGGGTGTGAGCAACGAAGCTGATTTCACCGAGCCGGCCCGCGTCACCTTCCGCGGCCACGGCGGCATCACCCTCGCGGGCGACTCCTGGGGACCCCAGGATGGACCGCTCGTGGTGTTCCTGCACGGGGGCGGGCAGACCCGGCATTCCTGGAAGGATTCCGGGCTGGCGCTGGCCAAGGCCGGTATGCACGCGGTCCTGCTGGACGCGCGCGGACACGGTGACAGCGAGTGGGCGCCCGAGGGCGACTACCGCCGCGACGCGATGGTCCAGGACCTGATGGCGGTGCTGGAGCAGCTCGGCAAGCCGGCGTTCGTGGTGGGCGCGAGCATGGGCGGGCTCACCGGCCTGCTGGCCACCGTGCATCCCCGCCACGAACTGATCACCGGCCTGGTCCTGGTGGATGTGGTCCCGCGCCCCGAGCGCAAGGGCGTGGAACGCGTCCTGAACTTCCTCAGCGGCAACCCCGAAGGTTTCGCCACCCTCGACGAGGCCGCCGACGCGGTCGCCGCCTACCTCCCCCACCGCCGCCGCCCCCGCAGCCCCGAGGGCCTGCTGCGCAACCTGCGTCAGCGCGCGGACGGCCGCTGGTACTGGCACTGGGATCCGGCGATGATGTCCGGCAGCGGCGAGGACATCGACCTGCATTCGGAGGTCCTCGAGGACGCGGCCCGCCGCCTGACGATCCCGGTCCTGCTGGTCCGCGGCGCCCTCTCAGACGTGGTGAGCGAGACCGGCGTGGCCGCGTTCCGCGCCCTGGTCCCCGCCGCCGAGTACACCGAGATAGGCGCCGCCGCCCACACCGCCGCCAGCGATGCGAACGACGAGTTCACCGACGCGGTGGTGGATTTCGTCCGCGCGAAGACCCTGGAGAAGTAACCCGGCTCGGAGCCGCCGGACTCGACCGAGTCCGGCGCACCCGGTTGTGGCGCAACCGCGCATCGCCCGGACCTGCGCCGGACGCACCGGTCGTCGATGCCCCGCTGGATCAGGACAGCAGGAACGTCAGAACCGGCAGAATCACCGCCGTGAACCCCGCGAAAACGAGCGCGCCCGTACGCACTTTCGGGATCGCCGGGAACCGCGTGGTGACGTACAGGTAGGTGCCGAGGGCAATGAACAGGGTGCCCCAGACCACGAGCGCTCGACTACCGATGTCGCCGAGCCGGTTCGCGAACGCCACCGCCAGGATCGCGATGGTGGCACCGGATGGCGCGCCGATCGCGAGCACCGCGGCCCCGGCGTAGCTGTTCATCACCATCGAGCGTCCCCGGATCGCCAGCAGCTCCTGCGGATCATCCGGACTCGTACCCTCGTCACGGCAGATCAGGTCGAAAACCTTTGCCGGGTTCACTCTTTCGTTCAGCGTGACCCGAATTCCTCCCATGGCGGCGAGCGCCTGCACGGTGGCATAGGTCGTCACGAACCCCTCCCTGGAGGTCCGGAAGCCCCCTCGGGTCGACAGTGCGGGTTCGGTGTCCTGGAGGTCGAGGAGGTCTTTCAGCGCCCCGCGGAATGCCGGATCGAAAATCGTGCCGCCACCCGCGCACGCCAACGCCGTTACCGCCCAGTGCAGCGAGACGTGCCGCCAGGAGTCCGCGACGTCACCGCGCCGGACGGTTTCCTCTTCGACCCGCGCGCCGCCATCGCGCAAAGTTTCCAGAACGTGGGCAAGGGCCAATTCCCGGGCTCGTTCGAGTCGTTTGCCACCGAACGACGCGATCTCGGGCAGCAGCAGAACAATAGCGGCCTGTGCGGACGCGAACAGCGGCCGGAACTGGACGTCGTCGTCGAGCAGTGCCGACACCACGAAACGGATACCACGCGTGACCGACTCGGTGATCGGATCCGCGGGATTGTTCGCGGGCGCGACCCCCACCAGGGCGCGCAGGGCCTCGGTGGTCGCCGTCACCGATACCGCCCCGGTTCGGCTGCTCATGCGCCAGCCGCCGGTCACCGGGTCCTGCTCCGCGAGTAGTTCTGCCACACAGCCGGTTACGTGCCGGTCCGCCGGCCCGAAACCGAGGGCCAGCAGCGCCCGCAACCGCCAGGCCATATCGATCGGAGCGCGGAAAACGCGGGCCCCGCGCGGATCCCCGAGCACCGAATCGCGCTGGAGCAGGCGCACCACCTCGGCTTTGTTCGGCACCTCGCCACCGATCCCGATGAGCGCGCACACCACCTCGGCGGTGTCCTGCGGGTTCGGTGGAACGTCGGGCACCCACCCCCAACCCGCACCCCCGGTGGTGTCGGTCCGCTGGTTCTGCACCAGCCAGTCCACGGCCAGCCCAATTCTCTCGTCCACGTTGGACATCGGCGGTCCCCCACGAATAGCGTTCCGCCCACACTATGCGAACCGACCGGCACGGTCAGCGCAATCGTGCTGAAACCTGTTGCACGATAAGAGTGTTCGCATCCGTCACCTGGCCGCGGCAATCACACGACCTTCCAGCTCCCCCGAATCAGAGCCGGGGCCGCACTCGAAGTGATGCACTCCGAGCAGCGGCGCATCGGAACCCCTCCCTGCGGGCGCGGCAGCCCCCACTGACCGGCGAGTCCGACGCCATCCCACCCCTCTTCGGTTCCGCCGACCCCGTGCGGCGGTCCGGTATCTCGTCAGCTCGGCGGCGGCCGGCGCTTTCCTGTTCGCAGCGATCTCGATATGCGCTCCCACCCGCCGTCGATCGCCGGCGCGAACCTGTTCTGCACCGCCACCGCCCCCAGGACCAGCGCTCCGCCCGCCAGCGCGGCGGGAGTGAGCCGGGTGCCGGCCAGCACCGCCCCGAGCAAGGAGGCGACCACCGCTTCGTTGAGACCGATGATCCCCGCCGTCGTCGCGTCGGCCGTACGCAGAGCCCACCAGTAGCAGGCGAATCCGGGGCCGAGCAGAAGCGCGCCGGTGGCCAGTAGCGCGAGCACCGCCGTGTTCGGGGGTGGAGCGGCGACAGCCAGGGGCGCGGCGAACACCGCCGCGACCCCCAGTTGCGATCCCGCCGCGGAAACCGTCGGCTGCGCGGCGGAATTCGCGGCGACCAGCACTATCAGGCCCGCGACACAGGCCGCGCTGCCCACCGCCAGCAGGCACCCGATCAGCGCCGCGCTCGGCGCGGATCCGCCGGTGCGAGCCGCCCCGACCAGGACGATGCCGGCTCCGACAAGCGCCAGTTCGAGGAACACGGACAGCGTTATCGGCAAGCGTCCCCGCACGATCCGGGCAAGGATGATCAACACGGGCGCTGTCAGATGCAACGCGACGACCACCGGTAGCGGACCGAGCCGCAACGCCGCCAGATACAGCCCCAGGTTGGCTGCCTCGAGCACACCCAACAGCAGATAGAAGCGCCGATCGGCCGCGAAGACCCGCCACGGCCGATCACCGCACACCGCGGCCAGGCCGATCAACACCACCGCACCGCCCGCCGCGACCGGTGCGGTCGCGCCGACACCCGCCCCTATCAATGCCAATACCGCGCTCGAGGCCCCCCACAGAGTCGTTGCCAGGCAGAGCAAGCCGATCGAGCGCCATCCCGCTGCCACAACCGAACTCTAGGCACGGAATCGATCTCGCGCCTCCACTACCCGCACACCGCGCGCTCCCGACGCGGCCGTCGTCCGGGCGGCGGAGGGCTCCGAATGTCCGGTGGTTCCGGCGGGCGGACTCATTCCGGCAACGGGAAAGCAGCGATTCTCACGGTGCCATCGTTCGCCGCCGAGGTGACCATCGGCATCGAACCCCTTGGCGAAGACCGGCTTTCGACGCCGATTCTGCTTCGTCTTGCCGACATGCGAAGCCGCGCACGACCGGTCGGCGGCGACCCGATCACCCACCCTGCCCGATGATCCGTGCCGACAACGCTGCGATGTCGACGGGACCGGTGGTGTCGACCTCGAGCACCGGGGTCAGGGACAGGGGCTCGGCCTCGCGGGACCATCGGGGCCAGTCGGTGAGCAAGCGGTCGGCATCCCGGTGTAGCGGCGGCCGGACCCGGGTGGCGTATCGGGTCCTCGCCACCTCGGGTGGGACGGCGCACCAGAGTTCGAGGGTGTGGGGCGCGGCGACTCGGGCTATGCCTGCCGCCGCGTGGGCGCGGTCGCGGGGGGCGAACCACCAGGAGTCAGCCACGACATGCCGCGGGGTGGAGGCGGCCAGCGACCAGAGGGTGTCCATCGCTATTCCGCCGAGGGCGGGGAACATCGCCTCGTCGTCGACGCAGGACGCCAGTGCCTCCTTGATGGCGTCCTTGGACAGCAGTTCCGCGTGCAACCGCGCCGCCAGCGCCCGGGACAGCGTCGACTTGCCCGAGCCGGGCAGGCCGTTCACCAGGACCAGAAGTTTGTCCACCGGAGCATTTTCTACGGGCACGTGGGCATTCTGACCGAGCGTGCCCGGTAGCGGATCAGATCCGGGGCAGGGTCGCGTTCAGGGTCTCCAGGTACAGGCGGGATCGGGTCGCTTGGATTTTCAGTTCGTAGATCTGCTGGTTGTTCAGGTGGGTGCGGATGTAGTCGGCCAGTTCGGTGTTCTCGGGGGCGAAGGGGTTCGCGGGGCGCAGGTCCAGGGCGCTTTCGAGGCCGCGGGGAGTGTCGTCGAGGCCGGGGGCGCGCGGGAGGAGGCGGAGCTCGTCGGTCGTGTAGAGGCGCACGGGGTAGGTGCGATTCGAGGGGGAGGTCAGGGTCACGGCGTGTTCGGTTTGGGCCCAGTCGAAGTGGTCGAGGGTCAGGGTCCAGCCGGCGGGCAGGGAGCCCGCGAAGGAGAGGTCCACCTCGGGGGCCAGGGTCAGGGCGGATTGGTCGACGCGGGGGTCGGCGGGGAGCAACGCTTGCTGGAGGGGCTGACCCGTGGCGGTGAACTGCCAGGAGTCGGCGTAGAGGGGCTTGGACCAGAACCCGGTGTTGCCCCCGGATCGGCCCTCCACCACCAGGACCCGGTCTTCCACCGCGGGACCGCTGTCTTGGATGGACAGCCGGGAGGTGATCTCGCCGGGCACCTTCGGCTGATGCCGCCAGTCGGCGGCGGGCAGGGAGATCGCGGCGAACCGAGGATCGAGGCGTTCGGCCAGCTGGTTCGGCGCGGAAGGCTTGTCGCCCTGCGGTTGCCAGGTGTAGCGGCCCGGAATGTGGTTCGCCCCGGCCAGATCCAGATCGTATTCGCGGGAGTAGATGTCGCCGTAGCGATTCATGACCACCGTGACCGATCCGGAGACCGACAGCGATTCGCCGATGAAACGCCCGCCCACGGGTCCGCCGATCTCGTAGCTGAGATCGGCCGGGAGCCAGGGATCCTGATAGGTGATCCGCGAACCGTCGCCGGTCAGACTGACGATCTGCACCAGCCCCGCGGTGAGCGGGTGCCTGTACCCCGCGGCGTCGACGAAACTGCCGGACATCCGATGACTCAGCGCCCACCGGTTCGATGAGATCGAATCCGATTCCGAGCCGGGGATTTTCATCCCCGGCCACAGCCAGATCGGCCCGCCGTAGGAGTGCGTCCAATTCCACAGCAGCGGCCCGGACAGCAGGTTGTCCAGCGAGTAGATCCACCCCCGCGCGTCGATCGCGACGAGCATGTTGCCGTTCACCGAGATCGCCTCGATCCCGCCGTCGAGGCAACCGGGCGTTGTCACCTTGCGCCACGGGTCGTTCGAGGCCCGGGGCCGCACGTACAGCGCGCCGTCGCGCAGCACCACGTCGACATAGTCGTTGAATCCCTGCGTGTAGTCCCGGAATTCGATGGCGGGCGGGAAGCTCATCCCGGCCGGGGCGAGTGCGAGCGTGTCGAACTCCGCGAGCCCGCCGGGCGTGGGCAGCGGCAGGAACAGCCCCGGCAGCGGCGGCAGGATCTGCAGCGTCCCGATCGCGGGCACGCAGCTCAACGGCTCGTCCGCCGACGCCGCCGGAACACCGGACACCCCGGCCGCGGCACAGGCGACGGCGATCAGCAGCGACGTGCGCACCGAGTGACCCATCATGAAACTCCCGACTCCGATCGAATGTCCGCGTCCGGCCCCGGCACGCCCGCCGGAGCCTATCCCCGCCGGCACCGCGATTCGGTTCAGCGACACAGCAGCGAACCCGAGCGACACGGCAGCGAACCCATCTCGAACAGTTGTTCGATCTCTGCTACGTTGATGGCATGTCGCTGCCGCTGCAGGGTTCCCTGCTCGATGGATTCGGGGAGATGGGCGTCGGCCCGCTGACCGGCGTGCGCCGCACCGAACTGACCGCCGGGGCCTGGGTGGACGTGCTGCCCGGCTGGCTCACCGGCGCCGATCAGCTCTTCGAACAGCTCGCCGCCGCGGTGCCCTGGCGCACCGACCGGCGCACCATGTACGACCGCGTGGTCGACGTCCCCCGCCTGCTGTTCTCGTACCGCGAGGGCGATCCGCTCCCGGACCCGGTGCTGGTCGAGGCCCGGCAGGCCCTGAGCACGCACTATCGCGACGAACTGGGCGAGCCCTTCGTCTCGGCCGGTCTCTGCTACTACCGCGACGGCAACGACAGCGTGGCCTGGCACGGCGACACCTTCGGGCGTGGCGCCACCGAGGACACGATGGTGGCGATCGTGTCGGTGGGCGCGGCCCGCGCGCTGGCGCTGCGCCCGCGCGGCGGCGGGGAGAGTCTGCGATTCGCCCTGGGCCACGGCGATCTGGTGGTCATGGGCGGCTCCTGCCAGCGCACCTGGGAGCACGCGATCCCGAAAACCCGCCGCCCCGTAGGACCCCGGATCAGCATCCAGTTCCGCGCCCGCGGCGTGTGGTGACCGCACCGCCCGCCCGCCCGCCGGCCGGCGCGCACCCGGGAATGAATGCCACGGCCCCGCAGTTCCCCCGAATCGCGACAGTCGATACGCGGTGCGTGAGGAGTGATGGGCAATGGCTTCAACTTTCGAGCTCGGTGGCGATCTTCCCGTAGGCCGGATCGGTTACGGCACCATGCGATTGGCGGCGGCTCCCGAACCCGGTTTCGACGCGGGCGCGGGACACATCTGGCGGGCCCCGCGCGATCGGGACGCGGCGATCGCGGTGCTGCGGCGCGCGGCGGAGCTGGGAATCACCCTGTTCGACACGGCCGACTCGTACGCGCTCGGTGAGAACGAGGCCCTGGTGGCCGAGGCCCTGCACCCCTACCGCGACGACGTGGTGATCGCGACCAAGGTGGGCGTGGCCCGCCCGTCGCCGACCGAATGGGTCCCGATCGGGCATCCCGCGTATCTGCGCCAGCAGGCCGAACTGAGCCTGCGGCGACTGCGGGTGGACCGCATCGACCTGCTGCAGCTGCATCGCGTCGATCCCGCTGTGCCACTGGCCGATCAGATCGGCGCACTGCGGCAACTGGTCGAGGAGGGCAAGGTCCGGCACATCGGCCTGTCCGAGGTCTCGGTCGGGCAGTTGCGCGAAGCGGCGGAGATCACCCCGATCGCCGCCGTGCAGAATCTCTACAATCTCGGCGCGCGTCAGCACGAAGACGTCGTGGATTACGCTGCGGCCCAAGGCATCGCGTTCATACCGTTCTTCCCGGTGGCCGGTGGTTCGCACGCCGCCGCGGACAGCCCGCTGGCGGAGGTGGCGGCCGAGATCGGCGCGACCCCGGCGCAGACCGCCCTGGCCTGGCTGCTGCACCGCTCCCCCGTCATCCTGCCGATTCCGGGCACCACCTCGATCGAGCATCTGGCCGAGAACACGGCCGCGGCGCAGGTTCGGCTCTCCGCCGAGCAGTTCGACCGCCTGTCCGCGGTGGGCGCGGCGGCGGTTCCCGCCTGAGCGGCGCAGTCCATGTCGCGCACCGCCCCGGGGTTCAGGGGCGGCGCGCGAATTCCGGAGCGTGCTCGGGCAGCACCCCGCGCGCCACCAGGAACGGCGGCAGGCTCCGCAGAATCGGAATCCGGCGGAACACGCGCAGCGCCAGATTCGCGCGCTCGGCGTTGGAGACATTGAGTTCGCCGCGCACCGCCGGGCCGATGATCCGGGCGTGCGCGGTGCGCTGCATGGTCTGGGTCAGGACCGTCGGCAGCGTCCGGCGGCGCTGCACCCGGGCCAGATCGGCGGGCCGCACCCGGCGGGCCAGCAGTTGCGGCGCGAGAATGCGCGCCGCAGCCACCGCGTCCTGGACCGCGAGGTTGATCCCGACTCCGCCGACCGGCGACATGGCATGTGCCGCATCGCCTATGCAGAGCAGGCCGTCGGTGTACCAGCGGTCGAGGCGATCCAATTGCACGTCGAGTAGTTTCACCTCGTCCCAGTCCCGCACGGCGTCGACCCGGTCCAGCAGCCACGGCACGACCGCGGCCATATCGCGCAGGACCTCCCCCACCGGCCGTTCCCGCAGTGTCGCGTCGGCGTTCTTGGCCAGCAGCACCGCGCACTGCCAGTAGTCGCCGCGGTCGAGCATGATCGCGACGCGATCGGCGGTCAGCACCGGTACCGCACCCGCCGGATCGGTGCCGTTGCGCGGGATCGCGAACCACCACACGTCGAACGGCGTGGCCCAGCGCCGGGTACCCAGACCGGCCGCCGCGCGCAGGATCGAGCCGCGGCCGTCGCACGCGACCACCAGGTCGGCTCGAGTCTCGCCGGTGGCACCGTCTTTCGTGCGGTAGTGCACGCCCGCGATGCGGCCGTTCTCCCGCAGGGGCGCGGTGACCTCGGTGTTCATTCGAAGCCGGAAGGTGGGTTCGAGATCGCCCGCACGGGCGAGCAGATCCAGCAGATCCCACTGCGGCACCATGGCGATGTACTTGCGCCGCCCGGGGATGCGGTCGAAGGTGGCCAGGGTCTGCATCTTTCCGCCGATGGGCAGCTGCACCGAATTCATGCGCCGCTGAGGCAGTTTGGCGAATTCGTCCATGAGACCGAGTTCGTCGAGCAGGTCGAGCGTGGTGGGATGCACGGTGTCGCCCCGGAAGTCCCGCAGGAAGTCGCCGTGTTTCTCCAGCACGGTGACCTCGACCCCGGCGCGGGCCAGCAGCAGCCCCAGGATCATCCCCGCCGGACCCCCACCGGCGACGAGACAGGTCGTTTCTTCCATCGGGCAACCTCCCGCGCGACTATCGGGCTTCGACCACTGTCGATGGTAGGCCGAATCCCCCCGGCGCCGAGCCGGTTCGGGGGCGGCGCACGCCGGTCGCCGAGCACGGCGCGAGCCGATGAATCGGATCCGTCCTGGACGATCATGGCCTAGACCCTCCGGATCGGGAACGACGCGGGGAACAGCTCGTCGGCGCTGCGGCGCAGGTAGTCCCGTTCCGAGTAGGCCGCCCGCATTCGCTCGAACAGCCGCTGGGCCCGCCGGGTCATGGCGGGCAGATCGATTCCCGGAATCACGCCGTCCCGCATGACGACCCGGCCGGCGATCATCGAGAACCGGGCCGCGCGGGCGGTGCTGTTCATACACAGGGTGCGGATCGGGTCGTCGTGGACGCCGTCGAGCGGGTCGCCGAGCTCGAAGGCGACCAGGTCGGCGGTGGCTCCGGGCTCGATTCGGCCCAGGTCGGCGCGGCCCAGGGCCGCCGCACCGCCCAGCGTCGCGGCCGAGAAGTAGTCGCCGTAGGTGGCGGCGTCCGGGCGGTGCGCCAGGATTTTGGCCACGGTGACGCCGATGTCCATGCCGCGCACCAGATCCGGCGGGAACGAGTCGGTGCCCAGCGCCAGGGCGACGCCCGCCGCCAGGTATCGCCCGAAACTGTCCAGGGCCGAACCGTGCCTGGCCAGGGTGAGGGGACAGTGGATGACGGTCGCCCCGGACGCGGCCAGCGCCGCCACGTCTTCGTCGAGGTCGGAGTCGACGTGCGGGTTCGAATCGACGTAGATCCCGTGCGGTATCAGCAGGTTGGGCCCCAGCAGCCCGGTGTCGCGTAGCACCCGCAGCGGCGGCGCGCCGAACCGCTCGAGCACCAGCGCACGCTCGTGCAACCCCTGCAGCGCGTGCAGTCGCACGAGCACCCCGGATTCGGCGGCCAGGGCCGCGGTCTTGCGCAGGAGATCCTCGCTCAGGGTCTCGATGCGGCACGGCAGCAGCGCCCCGTGCACGAGATCCGATTCCCGATCTGCGGCCCAGCCGAGAAACTTTGCGGCGCCGTCGAATCCGTCGATTCCCAGCGCCTCGTCCCAATAGACGGTCCGAGCGCCGTCGGCGTCCACGACGTTGACCCCGGACCGGTAACTCGGCCCCAGGTACACCCGAATCCCGAGCCGCTCGGCCGCTTCCGCCATGGCGACCGCGTCCTCGAAGGTCTCGGCCCAGTCGCTGTGCACCTCCGAGGCGATGGGCATGGCGGTGGTCACCCCGTGCAGCAGCAGTTGCACGAACCCGTACTCGCGGATGAAGGCGCGCTCCTCGGCGTCGAAGACCGCGCGCCGCCGGTGTGCGGCGTAGTCGCGCGACCACTGCAGTCCCAGACCGAGTTCCGGGGACTGCCAGGAATCGAGAATCGTGTGGTCGATGTCGGTCAGCGCGTCGAGATCGACGAGTCCGGGTACGAGCACGGCCGCGCCGAGGTCGATGATCTCGTCGGCTCCGGCCGCGCCGGGCGGACCCACCGACACGATGCGCGTCCCCTCGACGACCACCTCCGCGTCCCGGAGCAGCACGTGCCCGCCCGCCTCGTGGCCGAGCACGTGCCGTGCGCGAATAGCCCGTCGCACAGTCACTTCAACCCCCATCTGCCCGGAATCTCGAACCCGTCCAGCG
Source organism: Nocardia sp. NPDC005978 (assembly GCF_040614455.1). Classification (NCBI taxonomy): domain Bacteria; kingdom Bacillati; phylum Actinomycetota; class Actinomycetes; order Mycobacteriales; family Nocardiaceae; genus Nocardia; species Nocardia sp. NPDC005978. The sequence continues at coordinate 11,670 of NZ_JBEXUS010000020.1, read as the reverse complement.
CCGTGTCGACCGACACGATCGCGCCCCGGTGGATCACCGTGCGCTCGCGCGGGCGATCCATGACCGCGGCGGTGGGACTGATCGAATCCATGAGCACGAACTCGGCGGGATCGCCCGGCTCGAAACCGGGATGCGCGCCGAGCCCGTCGAGGGCGCGCAGCCCGCGGTCGATGACGCCGGCGCCGCCCCAGGTGGCCACGGCGAGTGCGTGTTCCACCTCCCGGTCGGCGGCGTAGCCCTGGACGAACGCCAATTGCCAGGCGCGGTCGAGCATGTCGCCGTTGCCGTACGGCGACCAGTAGTCCCGTTGCCCGTCCATGCCGACCCCGACCCGCACCCCGGCCGCCGCCAGGTCCAGCAGCGGCAACTCCCAGCCCTTCGAGCCCGCCGCATGGGTGATCGCCACCTCGTTCGCGGCGAGCCGGGCGATCGCGGCGGGCACCGCGGGCAGTCCGCTCGCCAGGCAGCGGGCGTGCGAAATGGTCACCTGCCCCTGCATTCCCAGCGCCTCGACCCGTTCCAGGATGAGCGACAGGGTGAACAAACCGAGTTCACCGGCTTCGTGGAGATGAATATCGACCCCGGCCCGATGCCGTTCGGCGAGCGCGAACACCGCGTCCAGGTGCCGCACCGGATCGCGGTCGATTTCGCACGGGTCGATGCCGCCGATGAGATCCGCCCCCGAGCGCAGCGCGGCGTCCAGCAGATCCACCACACCGGGTTCCAGCAGAATCCCGACCTGCGGGAAGGCCACGATCTGCACGTCGGCGACATCGGCGTACCGCTCCCGCGCCGCCAGCACGCCCTCGAACTTCTCGAGCCCGGAATCGGCGTCGATCTGCGCGTGCGAGCGAATTCGGGTGGCCCCGTTGGCAATCGCCGTCGCCAGGGTGAAGGTGGCGCGCTCGGCGACCGAACGATCGGCCGAACGCCAGTTCTCGCGATCGTTCATGATCCGGCCCCAGCGTCCCGGCTCGCCGGTGGCGGCCCGGAACGGGAGACCGAGACAGCTGGAGTCCAGATGCAGGTGCGCGTCCGAGAGCGCGGGCAGTATCAGTCGCCCGTCGCCCGCGAGCCGATCGTCCAGGGCGTCGGCCGCGCCGAAGGGTTCCATCGCGGAAACCTTGACGACCACGCCGTTCTCGACGAGGACGTCCACCGCGTCCCCGCCCCAGGGCCGCACATTGGCGATGCGCAGGGTGCTCACCGTCAGTCCTTTCCGAAGGTCGCTGCGTCCACGGTGATCATGCCGTCGGCCCGCGGCGTCCAGTTCAGCTCGGGATCGACCGCGTAACTGGTGTCCGGGGTGTACAGCCCGATCAGCAGCGCCTGGGCGTCGTTCATCGCGAAAAGTTCGCTGTAGGCGTCGATTCGGGCCTGACCGCCCACGGTGCGGGTCTTGGCGACGAGCGCCTTGGTGGCCGGCAGCATGGCGTAGTCGTTCTGCTGACCGCCGAACATGGAGGACACGGGTGCGTCGCCGTCCATGGTGGAGGGGGCGTAGGTGTTCAGATACAGTCCGGCGGCGGATTTGGTGCCGTAGATGATCTGAGAGAAGCTGCCCTGGTCGGTGCCGTTGAGCGTGACGGTGATGCCCACTTTCGCGAGGTCGCCCTGAATCGCCTGCGCGATTTCGGAACTGAGCGGAATGCGGCCGTTGTTCGCGTACTGGAAGGAAATCGGCTGACCGGTGTACCCGGATTCGGCGAGCAGCTGTTTGGCTCTGGCCGGATCGTGGACCGCCTGCGGATAGGCCGGGTTGTAGCCGCCGACGTTCTCGGCGACCAGTTGATTGTCGACCTTGGCCTTGCCGGCGAGCACGTTCTGCACCAGGCTGCCGCGATCGATCGCCAGCGCGATCGCCTGGCGCACCTTCGGATTCGCCAGCGGCCCGGCGCTCGAGTTCATGCCCAGGAAGGTGACCCCGTTCGACACCCCGGACTGCACGGAGACATTCGACGCGCCCGACACCGCCGCCACCTGATTCGGCGCGATGAGTGCCACGTCCAGGCTGCCCGACTGCACGCCGTTGAGGCGGGCGTCGGCGTCGCCCACGGTCTTGAAGGTCACCTTGTCCACGGTCGCTGGGGTGCCCCAGTAGTTCGGATTGCGCGTGACCACGTATTCGACGCCGCGCGTGTAATGGTCGAACATGAACGGCCCGGATCCGACCGGCGCCGCCGCGAAGCCGGCGGAACCCAGTGCGGTGTAGACGCTTTCGGGCACGATCGAGACGCCGGTGACGATGGTCGGCCACGCGGAGTAGGCGGCATTGAGGGTGAACTCGACGGTGTTCCCCGGCCCGACGGCGGCCTTCTCGAACATCTCCATGTAGGAGGCCGGGTCACCGGTCGGCGTCGCCTTGATGGTGTTGTAGGTGAAGGCCACGTCCGAGGCTCGCACCGGTTCGCCGTTCTGGAACTTCGCGTCGTCGCGAATGGTGAAGGTCCACCGCGTGAAATCGGCGTTGGCCTCCCACTTCGTGGCCAGCAGCGGGGTGATCCGGCCGGCCGCGTCGAACCGGGCGAGTTGGTCGAAGGTGGCGAAGTAGTAGTTGTAGCCCGCGAGTGAGCCGTCCACGATCGGGTCCGGCACCTTCTCGGGCTCGGCGACTGCGCCGACGACGATGGCATTGGCCGAGTCGCCCTCCAGACCGGCGGGCGAACACCCGCTCAGTACGAAAGTCGCTGCGGTGAGCGCGGTTACGCCCGCTATGACGGTGGATCTGGTGACTCTCATTGATTTCCTTCGGATGGGGGCTTACCGGTGTCAGAGGGGAAAGTGGCAGGCCACCGTGTGCTCGGCGGCCCCGACGGGAGTGAGCGGCGGCGCGGCGTGCGCGCAGTGCGGCCGGGCCAGGGGGCAGCGGGTGCGGAACGAACAGCCGCTCGGCGGATTCGCCGCATCGGGCATCTCACCGCGTACCAGGACCGAGGTCCGTTCGCGCACATGCGGATCGGGCACCGGAGCCGAGGCGATGAGTGCGCGCGTGTAGGGATGCCGGGGCGTGGTGAAGACGTCCTCGGTCGCCCCGATCTCCACCAGCTTGCCCAGGTGCATGACCGCGACCCGGTCGGCCAGATGCCGCACCACCGACAGGTCGTGTGCGATGAAGAGGTAGGACAGGCCCAGCCGCTCCTGCAGGTCCTGGAGCAGATTGATCACCTGCGCCTGGACCGAGGCGTCGAGCGCGGAGACCGGTTCGTCGAGCACCAGCACCTCCGGCTCCAGCGCCAGCGCCCGGGCGATTCCGAGCCGCTGGCGCTGGCCGCCGGAGAACTCGGCCGGGCGGCGGGTCAGCGCGTCCGCGGTGAGGCCGACCTGATCCAGCAGCTCGAGGACCCGCGCCGGGGTGTAACCGCCGGCGATGCGCAGCGGTTCGGCGACGATGTCGTGCGCGGTCATGCGCGGATCGAGGGCCGAATACGGGTCCTGGAACACCAGCTGCACCCGGTTCCGCAGGGCGCGGCGATCTCGCGCCCGCAGCGTCCCCAGGTCCTGCCCCAGAATCCGGATTCGTCCGGCGTCGGGTGTGTTGATGCCGAAGAGCGTGCGTACCAGCGTGGACTTTCCGCCGCCGGATTCGCCTACGAGACCGAAGGTTTCGCCGCGCCGCACCCCGAAGGTGATGCCGTCGAGTGCGCGCAGTGTGCGCTTGGCCCGCAGTCCCCGGCGGCTGGTGAAGGTCACCGCCAGGTCTTCGACCTGGATCACCTCGTCATAGGCGGTGGCGGTCATGCCGGTACGTCCTGTCCGGTCAGGCTCGCCGCGACCGCGGGCGGGCAGGCCAGCGAGCGGTTCGCCCCGAACGGCACGAGGGCCGGGGGCGCCGCGGCGCACGCGTGCTCCTTGCCGGAGAACTCGCAGCGCGGCGCGAAGCCGCAGCCCGCGGGCCGGGCGGTCGGCGGCGGGGGCGATCCGGGAATGGCGTAGGCGCGCGCGCCGGGCTCGGTCGCGTGCTGTCCCAGCAGGCCGCGCTGTAGTCCGCGCGTGTACGGGTGCGCGGCGTCATCGAATATCTGCCGGACCGTGCCGGTTTCGACCACGCGGCCCGCGTACATGATGGCGACGCGATCCGCGTGCTGGGCGACGAGACCCAGATCGTGCGTGATCAGCACCATGGCGGCCCCGCTGCGTTCGCGCGCGGCAGCGAGCACCTCCATCAGCTGGGCCTGGATGGTGACATCGAGCGCGGTGGTCGGTTCGTCGGCGATCAGGACATCCGGATCGTTGGCCATCGCCATGGCGATCATCGCGCGCTGGCGCATCCCGCCGGACCATTCGTGCGGGTACGCCCGGGAGCGCTCCTGCGGCTGGGGAATCCCCACCGCCGCAAGCAGTTCGATCACCTTGCGCCGGCGCGAGCGCGCGTCCATGCGCTGATGGACCGCCAGCGCCCGCTCGATCTGGACGCCGACCCGGCGCACCGGGTTGAGGGAGGTCATCGGGTCCTGGAAGATCATGCCCAGCTCCGACCCGCGCAGCCGCCGCAGGCTCTCGTCATCCGCGCCCACGAGTTCTCGCCCGCGATAGCGCACGCTGCCGGAGAACACCGTCAGCGGCGGCGCGAGCAGGCCCAGCACCGCGAGCATGGTCACGGACTTGCCGGACCCGGATTCGCCTACCAGGCAGAGGACTTCGCCCGGGTCCACACGCAGGCTGACCGAGTCCACCAGGACCACCCGATTCCCGTCCGCGCCGGTATAGCCGACGGTGAGGTCGGTGATCTCGAGTAGCGGCGCGGTCTTCTCGACCGGTGTCGACAACCTCACGCCGCCACCGCCTTCGCGCGCGGGGTCGTCCGCCGGGCTCGCGGTGCGCGCGTGGTGCGGCGCAGTCCCGGCTCCTGTGCGGTGAAACGCTGGCTGATCAGCAGGGTTCCGGCGATCACCAGCAGCAGGGCGACGGCGGGGACGATCGTCAGATACGGCGCCTGCCGCACGTACTTCTGGCCGTCGGTGATCATGAGTCCCCAACTGGGCGTTGGTGGTTGGACCCCGAGACCCAGATAGTCGAAGGACGAGATCATGATCATCACGTTGCCCAGGTCGGCCGTCGCCAGAATTCCGGCGGGCACCAGCGCGTGCGGCAGGATGTGCTTGCGCATCACCCACCCCGGCCGCGCGCCGAGCAGCCGCGGCGCGATGACGAAGTCCCGCGCGGCCAGGCCGAGGGCCACCGATCGACTCACCCGGGCGTATCCCACCCAGAAGGTCACCCCGAGGATCGTGGCCATGAGCAGGACGCTCGGACCGCGAATCGCCGAGAGCGCCATGATGATCAGGCTGATCGGCACCGCGAGCTGCACATCGGCGATGCCCATGAGCAGGTTGTCCAGCGGCCCGCGGAAGTAGCCCGAAACGGTGCCGATGAGAACGCCGATCACCGCGTTCACCAGCACGATCACCACGACCAGGCCGAGGGTGATACGCCCGGCGAGCGCCAGCCTGCTGGCCAGATCACGGCCGAGCGAATCGGTGCCGAGGGGGTAGTGCGCGGTGACGAAGGGTCTTGTGAAGGCGTCCGAAAGCTCTTGGGCGTAGGGGTCGTACCCGGGCGTGAGCGGATACAGCAGCGCGAACAGTACGACCGACAGCAGCATCACGCCGCCGATGCCCGCGGTGATGGTGCGCCCCGAGCGCAGGCGCCCGACTCGGGCGGACGTGGGGATCATCGAACTCTCGCTCTCGGATCGAGGAAGCCGTACAGGATGTCGACGCAGAGGTTGACGACGACGAAGATGGTCGCGATGACGATCAGCCCGGACTGCACCACCGGGAAGTCGCGGCTGAACACCGAACCGAGCATCAGTTGCCCGAGACCCGGCCAGGCAAAGACGGTTTCGACGATCACCAATCCGCCCAGCAGGGTGCCGAAGTTGATGCCGGAGACCGTGAGCACGGGCAGCAGCGCGTTGGGCAGCACTTCGCGGAGAATGACCGTCGAGCGGCGTTCGCCGCGCGCGTAGGCGGTGCGGACGTAGTCCTGCGAGCTCTCGGTGGTCAGCGAATTGTCCAGCAGCCGTGCGTAAACCACGAACTGCGCGGTCGCGATGGTCACCGCCGGCATGACGATCGAAAGCGGATTCGGCCCCGCCAGCGACGGCAGCCAGCCCAGCGACACCGAGAACACCAGCACCAGCAGCAGCCCGAACAGGAAGTCCGGCACCGCGAGCCGGGCCGCGCCCAGGCCGAGCAGCACGCCGCGCAGCGACCAGAATCCGCTCAGGTGCACCGCCAGCACCGCGCAGAAGGCCAGTGCGATGCCGAGCACGAACCCGGCCACGCCCAGTTGCAGCGAGGCGGGCAGCCGTTGCAGGACCAGCGCCATCGAAGAGGTGCCCTCCTGCCGGTAGGAGTCACCGAATCCGCCGGTGAACACCCCGCGCAGGTAGTCCAGGTACTGGGTCAGCGGGGGTTTGTCGAAGCCGAGTTTCGCGTCGAGCGCGGCGATGTCGGCCTGGCTCGCGGTCTCGGGCAGGAGCGACGCGGCCGGGCTGCCCGTGAGCCGTCCGAGCACGAAAGCCAGTGAAACGACGACGTAGACGGTGATCACCGCCTGGATCAGGCGGCGCGTTAGGTAGACGGCCAAGCTCGACTCTCCTCAAATCTGCGATTCGGTATACAGAATTGGTTCGAGCCGTATCCGGACCATGATCCGGGTGTTTCGGAACGGTGAACGATCGCGGGGCGTGAACTATCGAAAGAGTGTTGGCCAAATAACGTTTGGATAGAAACCGCGCCCGCGTGCGCGCGTTAGCGAGTGGTCGGCCACCCTGTCAATACCGTGGATTCGAGCCGAAGAATATATCTTTCGGCATACCGAATGCGATCGACGCTAGGCTGGACCCGTGCACCGTGATCTGAACCCCGTACCGCCGGTCGCCGACGACACGACCCAGACCCGGCGGATCTACGAGGATCTGCGCCGCGGCATCATCACCGGCGCGTACGGCGAGGGGCAGAAATTGCCCGAGGCGCGGCTGGCCGAAAACCTCGGCGCGTCACGGCTTCCGGTGCGCGAGGCGCTGGCCCTGCTGGAATTCGACGGTATGGTCAGCACGCGGCCGCGGCGCAGCGCCGTCGTGCACTCGTGGGACAGGACCGCGGTCGAGGAACTCTTCGACGTCCGGATCGGGCTGGAACCGCTGGCCGCCCGGCTCGCCGCCGCTCGGATCCGGCAGGGGCACGACCGGACACCGCTGCTGGCCGCGCTGCGCGAATCCGAAGCGGCGGGCGCGGCCGGCGACCGGCTGCGCATCGCCGAAACCAATGTCGACCTGCACCGCGCGATCGTGGAGGTGGCGGGCAGCACCCTGCTGACCCAGCTCATGCGGACCATTCTCGCCCGTATGACCTGGCTCTTCTACATCACCGCGCAGCGCACGGACGACGGCGCCCAGTTCGACGAGCACCGGCACCTCATCGAGGCGATCTGCTCCGGCGAGGAGCGCATGGCGGAGTACGCCATGCTCACCCATACCGAAGGAGGTCGCGCGCCCTCGCTGGCTATCGTCACCGCGCTGCGGCACCCCGGGGCGGAATCACCCGGGGCGTAAAGCTTTCCGAGCTAGTCGCGGTAGAGCACGAAGAAGTAGGGATCGCGCATCCCGCGCATGTCCATGACGCCCAGCAGGGTGTCGGCATCGATCTTGCGGAAGATGTCGATGATCGGCAGGTGGTCGTAGATCATCGCCGCACTCGACTTTCCACGGAACTCCAGATCGCGCAGCCGGGCGCGCGGGGTGCGAGTGGCCAGCAACGGGCGCAGGACGTTCAGGGACTTGCGCACCGGGCGCAGCGCGGCGAGCGGGACCTTGCCCGCCAGGAACAGCGGCGCCTTACGCGGATCGACCGGGAAGATCCGGCCGTCCGGCCCCGCGAACAACAGCGGCTGCACGCTATCGGCGTCATCGAATTGCTTACCGTACCAGCCGGATTCGACCAATACCCCGGCCCACGGATGCCCGGTGTCGAGCTCGTCGCCGCGCCAGCGCCCGGTGGTCACCTCCGACACCCGCGCCGCGGGCAGACTGTCGAAGAGCTGCCAAGCCTGCTCGGGCGTACACCCGCCCCGCAACTCCCGCAACCGCGCGGCGCCCTTCGACTCCACTTCACCCGCGACCATACAAGCCTCCCAGCCGAGTCGATGACACAATTTCCCAGACAATATCTCAGTGCCGGAATACGGCATACCCCCTACGCTGACCCGATGCTCACCGCCCTGTCCGCCCACGTCCACGGCTCCAACCGCCTCACCGCCCGCTGGTGCGCCGCGGCGGGCACGGATGACTTCACGGTGTCGGGATGCGCCGTCTGGCCGCTGCTGGCCGTGCTCGCCGCGGCCGCCAACGAGCCCGCACGCTCCGAATTGGCCGGAGCCGTAGGCATTCCCGCCGCGGACGCACACGCGGCCGCGCTGCGCATGCTTCGCGATCTGGATTCCACCGAAACCGTCTCGTCCGCGGTGGGCGCGTGGTTCCGGGGAGATCTTCCGCTGCATCAGGATTGGCTGCACAGCCTGCCCGCGGGCACCGCGGGCCCGCTCCCCGACCAGGCGGCCCTGGACACCTGGGCAAAAGAGCGAACCCACGGCGCCATCGACACGTTCCCGCTGCGGATCGAGCCCACCACCGTCATGCTGCTCGCCACGACGCTGCTCGCCGAGACGACGTGGCAGCAGTCCTTCCGGCCGGACGGCATGCTGGTCACGGACGGTCCCTGGCGCGGTCACAACGGTCCGGCGCTGCGACGCACGAGCACCGACACCTCGGTGGTCGGCGTGCTCGCGGGCACGAACCCGGTCACACGCGTGATCGTCAACGGAACCCGGGACATGGACGTGCACCTGCTGCTGAGCGAAGGCTCGCCCGGCGACGCACTGGCGACCGGAATCGCCGCACTCGAAGGCACGATTCGGATCCTCTCGAACCCGCAGCCCGACCAGGGCCCCGGGCTCGCGGTGTTCGAGAGGCGGAGCTGGTCCCCCGGCGACATGCTGGATATTTGGCTGCCTCCCTTCGAGATTCATGCCACGCACGACCTGATCGACCACACCGGCGTCTTCGGGCTGCGAACCGCGACGAACTGGGACCGCGGCCACTTTCCCGGCATCTCACCGGAGCCCATCCACCTGTCCCGGGCCGCACAGGACGTCCGCGTCCGGTTCGACGCCAGGGGATTCGAAGCGGCCGCCGTCAGCGTTCTGGAGGGAGCGCTCGCGACAGGCCAGCCGGAGGTGCCACCCCACCGCAGCCGCGTCACCACCGCGATCTTCGATCGCCCGTTCGGGTTCCTGGCGGTACATCGCCCGACCGGGCTCGTGGTCGTGGCGGGATGGGTGGCACAGCCCCCGACCACCAGGAAATACCTGGTCAGCAGATTCCTCCGGGCGCTGTACACCCACTACGTGAACCGAGCCGAGCACGAGGATTCGTAGCCATCCCGCAGCGGGGCCGGAAGCGGGGCTGTCGACCACGACGGTGGATCCGGTTCCGCAACGCCCTTGTCGGCCACCGGATTCGAGTGCTTCCGGCGGCCGATCGCGGTCTCCGGCGAGGCGGCACCGCCGTGCACAGCACGCCACGGCGACAACCACCGGCCACTTCACCTGCCGAGCATGATCGCCCACCTCCGACACAGGCGTTTTAGTCCGATAGACAATTAATTGTCGAAATCGATGGCGCTTCTAGTTTTAGTCATCTAGCCTAAAACGTATGACGACGGTTCGGGACACAGCGGAGACGATTCGGGCGGCGCGGCGGCCCGAAGACCTCTTCGGCAGTGCCGCAACCGATTCCGCGGGGCGGCAGGCCGGGCGGCGGCGGTATCACCGGCTGGCGGCGGCCGTGCATCCGGACCGGGCGGGCGCGGGTGAGGCCGCCGTCGCCGGGGACGCGTTCATCCGGCTCGTGCAGCTGTATCGGCAGTGGCTGGCGGTGGCTCCGGCGACGATCGAGCTCGCCGGGAAGTACGGCAGCTACGCGGTCGGGGAACTGCACGCGCGCGGGTCGGTCGCCGATCTGTACCGCAGCGGAACCGATTCGATCGTGAAGATTCCGCGCCGCACGCAGGCCAATCGCCTACTCGCTGGTGAGCGAAATGCCCTGCGGGACATCGCCGCCGTGGCAGCCGAGCACGCGTGGCTGCGGCCGTACTTCCCCGAACTGATCGACACCGTCGACCATCGCGACGCCGCGACCGGTGAGCACCGGGCCATCAACGTACTCGGCGCGCACACCACGGGCTTCGTGACCCTGGAACAGGTTCGCGCCGCCTACCCGAACGGGCTCGACCCGCGCGACTACGCCTGGATGCATCGGCGGCTGCTGCGCTGCCTGGCGGGCGCGGCGCTGGCCGGCTGGGTGCACACCGCCATCAGCCCGGCGAACGTGCTCATCCATCCCCGGCAGCACGGGGTGGTGCTGGCCGGCTGGTCCTTCGCCACCCGGCCCGGCGCACCCGCCGCCGCCACGCTCGGCGCGCTCGACTATCCCCCGGAGATCCGCGACGCGGTCTCCCCCGCCACCGACGTGCACCTCGCGCACGGGCTGCTGCTCACCATGCTCGGTGACCGCGCGCCCGCGCCCATGCGTACCTTCGCCGCCGGGTGCCGCGGGTCCGATCCGCGATTGCGCCCCGACGCCGCCGACCTGCTCGGCGAATTCGACGACCTGCTCGACCGGCTCTACGGACAGCGCCGCTTCCGGCCCTTCGAGCTACCGAAAGGACAGTGATCACCATGGGTTACGGCAGTTGGGACGACAGCGCGTACGACGCGGCCCGCACCTTCCGCGCCGCGCGCGGCATCGACGACTTCGGCTACACCGCCGACATGGCCTCGGTGCCGTGGGACAAGTGGAAGGCGCACCCGGACCTGGATCCCAAGGGGGTGACGGTGCGCGAGTGCCGCGACTCCGACGATCACGGGAACTCGCTGCCCATCGCGGTGCTGTTCGACGTGACCGGCTCGATGGGCCTGGTACCGCGCATCATGCAGGAGAAGCTCGGCAAGCTGCACGGGCTGTTGCAGCGCAAGGGCTATGCCGAGGATCCGCAGATCCTGTTCGGCGGCATCGGCGACGCCGACACCGACCGGGTTCCGTTGCAGGTCGGGCAGTTCGAGTCCGACAACCGCATGGACGAGCAGCTGCGGCTGATCCTGCTCGAGGGCGGTGGCGGCGGGCAGAAGTCCGAAAGCTACGAGCTGGCGGCGTATTTCATCGCCCGGCACACCGCCACCGACGCCTGGGACAAGCGCGGGCAGAAGGGTTACCTGTTCATCGTCGGCGACGAGCTGAACAAGCCGCGCCTGGCGAGCAAGCACATTCGGAAGGTCATCGGGGACAGGGTGAACCAGGACATCTCCGTCGAGTCCGTCTATCGCGAGCTCACCGACCGCTGGCACGTGCACTACATCCTGCCCAATCAGTCCAGCTACTACAACGATCCCGAGATCGGCGAGCACTGGCAGCGGCTGCTCGGTGAGCGCTTCCTGCGACTGGACGATCCGGCGGCCGTGTGCGAGCTCATCGCGCTGACCATCGGCATCGGCGAGGATCGCGTCGATCTCGGTGCGGGACTGGCGGATCTGCGCGACATCGGATCCGGGACCGCGGCGGACGCCGTCGGCAGGGCACTGGCCCCGGTCGGCGCGGCGCGGCGCCCGCGC